>NZ_PCOB01000006.1:0-280162 GCF_002975115.1 Bacillus sp. MYb78 | reverse complement strand
GAACTGTAAGTTCGACAATGCCTAAGCTTTTCACTTAGGAACGTGTCGCACCACCTTGTGGATCAATAATAACTGCTGTATTATATGGCTCTCCACCATCAGGGTTTTTTTCCATTATTGAAAAAACACCATATACTTTAGATTCCTTACATGCCTCAGCAAATAAGTCTGTTTCTGGCCCAGGCACTGTACATAAAAATTCTTCTGTAGTCCATTTTTTTGTATTGAGCCCTTGTGTACTATATTCAGGAAATACTATCAATTCTAATCCTGGGTAACCTGATTTGGTCGAATGAATTGTTTTTATGATTTGTTGAATTTGTTTATCAATGTCTGCACGTGACTCTACTACTGGTACTGGATATTGAATTAGCGCTGTCAAAAAACCACTAATCGGCTTTACCATACTTCCACTACTACCCATTTAAATTCCCCCTTAAAATAGTTCGTATTTATTAAAGATAACAATATATATTTGTAACTCTCTAAAAAACTTGCACTACATATGGAATTATTACGTATGAAAGCTAGTAGTAAATTTTATATCCACTTTTAGTACACGCCTACACTAACTTAACATAAATAATTAGAAAATTCAATCTTTTATAAAAAGCTAAAACTAAAAAAGAAAAAGCGTATGGAATCCCATACACTTTTTTTACTTAGTTTGTAAATACGGCGGCAATTGTTGTAACTGCTCCTTATCCTTTTCACGTTCTCTACGTGCCCATCTAAAGAATACATAGCCTATAATTGTACCGTACACTATTTCCTGGACAATTTTCATTATGATACCACCAGTTTGCTGGTCTTGTACTACTGGCATCCAGTGCAAAAATTCCGGTCCCGTTATATTTAAATCTGATAAAGTGCCCGCTGGTACACATAGTTCCATCGCTTTCATCCAAGCAGCCGGATCCGTATACGTTGCAAATAACGGGGCTGTCGCAAAAATTATTAACGCACAAGCTGGCGTTAATAATATACCATTAGCAAACATGTAACCAAGTTTCTTTATATCACTTAACGTTTGATATTCTGGTAATGGATTTAACATCGGCCACCACATCATGATTGCTGTAAAAAACAATATAGTGAGACAAATAGGATGAGCAATTTGACTTTGTTTTACCGTATCAAAAACAACTGGTAAATGATAAAAAGAAAACAGGCCGTTAAATACAAACAACGCAATAAGTGGTTTAGCAAATACCTTTAATATAATTTGAACGAACTTAAAAGAAGTAATGTAACGATATAACCAAGTTGGTATACCAAGCAACAGTAACGGTGGAACTGCAATATACATGACTGCCATTTCAAACATATGAGCACTAAATATAATATGGCCAATTAAATCAATAGGCCCTCCCTTTACAAAATACAAAAGAACAATACCAGTCGTAAAATAAAAAATTTGCTTCTTACTTACCTTCGTCGCATTTTCAAATCGCATTCTATAAGGTCCAATAATTAAGAAGTACCCAATAAGAATCGAAAGCATAAATAATAAAAAAATTGGACTCCATAAAGCCTGAAAACCAAATATCCACAAGTTACTCATTTTCACACCTACCTTCGTAAGGTTATCCCATAATATGAAGAGGGAGCTGTGACAACACAAGCTCCCTTATATTTCACTTTTCAAATCCACACAATTGTCATAAAAGCTAAAATTGTAATTAACCCTATTAGCAGGCCAGAGTAAAGAAAGAAACTTGCTGCTTCATGTCCTTTATGGCTCATATGCATAAAATAATACAATTGAAAAATTACTTGTACCACTGCTAATAGTAAAATAAATGGCACAGAGAAAGTCGGACTAAAAGTTTTTGGATACGCCACTGCTACAAATGCAACTAATGTTAAAAAAATCATTAATGCAAACGTAATAACTTGATGCTTCATTTCCTCCGCACTTTTTCTCTTCCGATAAACAAGATCAACTTTAGGATTATTCGTTTGCTTTATCGCCATTGTTTATCCCACCATTCCCATTAAATATACTACAGTGAAAATAAACACCCAAACTACGTCAATAAAGTGCCAATAAATCGATGCAACATAAAACTTCGGTGCATTGTATAAATTTAGACCTCTCTTCGCATTTCTAAAGATTAATGTTAAAATCCAACACAACCCAAACAATACGTGGAGTCCATGTGTACCAACAAGAGCATAAAATGCAGAGCCAAACGCACTACTTCTCATAGTATGCTTAAATTCATGTGTATAATGGTAAAACTCATATATCTCAAACCCTAAAAATCCTAAACCTAGCAATACAGTTACTAGTAACCAAAGTTGCATTTTCTTAAAGTTAAAGTTTTTCATGTGATACATCGCATATACACTTGTTAAGCTACTCGTTAATAAAAGCATCGTCATAATGAAAACGAGTGGCATTTGGAACATTTCTTGAGATGTTGGTCCACCATTTGTAGAATTCTTTAATGCTAAATATGTTCCGAATAAGGAAGCGAACAACACTGTTTCGCCTCCAAGAAATAACCAAAAACCGACAAACTTATTTTTCCCTTCAAGGGTTGCTTTTTCAGGCTCTGCTGGAAATGTTTCATTCGTTAATTTTTCATCTACATGCATTATGCCTTGCCCCCCTTATCATCTAAATCTTCCTTATGAATATGGTATCCATGATCATCGATTACTGAACGTAGGAACATTGCGCCAAATGTAATGATTAAACCAATAATTGCTACTAATAACCAGAACTTATCTTTTCCGCCCTGCATATACATTGCACCAAATGCCGCTATAAACAATCCGAAAGAAATGACAAATGGTGAAAACGAAGGATTTGGCATATGAATATCACCAACTGGTTCCGCTGCTGTCATCTCTTTATTACCTTCACGTTTTTCAATCCAAAACGGATCTAATCCGCGAACAAATGGTAGTTGTTTAAAGTTATATTCTGGTGTCGGTGCTGGCATCGTCCATTCTAATGTACGTGCATCCCACGGATCACGACCAGCTTTTTCTTTTGATACTGTCGTTTTAATTACATTGAATAGAAGAACAATCGTCCCAAGAGCCATAAACACCGCTCCGATAGAACTAATCATATTCCCCATTTCCAACCCTTGCCCTTCAAGATATGTGTAGTAACGGCGTGGCATACCAATCAAGCCAAGGAAATGCTGAATAAAGAACGTTAAATGGAAACCGATAAAGAATAGCCAAAACGTTATCTTTCCTAATGTTTCATTTAATACTTTATTAAACATCAGTGGCCAATAATAATGAGCTCCTGCAAGTAAACCAAATACAACACCGCCAACGATTACATAATGAAAATGTGCTACTACGAAATAATTATCATGAAATTGATAATCAGCTGGTGCAGATGCTAGCATAACCCCTGTAACTCCACCCATGACGAATGATGGAATGAAAGCTACTGCCCACATCATCGGTGTCGTAAAACGAATATTTCCGCCCCACATTGTAAAGAGCCAGTTGAATATTTTGATACCAGTCGGAACCGCAATCGCCATTGTTGCAACTGAGAAAATAGCATTAGCAACTGGACCAAGTCCAACAGTAAACATATGATGCGCCCATACCATAAATCCTAAAAATCCAATTAATACAGTCGCAAACACCATCGATGAATAACCAAACAATCGTTTTTTCGAAAATGTTGCGAAGATTTCTGAGAATATTCCGAAAGCTGGGAGTATAAGAATGTATACTTCTGGATGACCGAAAATCCAGAATAAATGCTCCCATATAATTGTATTCCCACCCAATGCTGGATTAAAGAAACTTGTTCCAAATAAACGATCTAACATTAAAAGTCCTAATCCTACAGTTAACGGTGGAAAAGCGAATAATATAAGCGAAGATGTTACAAATGTCGTCCATGTAAACATCGGCATACGCATATACGTCATTCCTGGCGCACGCATATTAATAATGGTGACAAGGAAGTTAATCCCTCCAATTAATGTACCAATACCTGAGATTTGCAAACCGAGTACATAGAAATCAACACCATGACCTTTAGAGGCTAAAGCTAAAGATGCATAAGATGTCCATCCTGCATCAGGTGCTCCACCTAAAAACCAACTTAAATTTAAAAATACTCCACCAAAGAAAAATAACCAAAATCCGAGTGAATTCAAAAACGGGAACGCTACATCACGTGCACCAATTTGAAGTGGTACAGCGGCGTTCATAAATGCAAACACGAGTGGCATAGCTGCGAGGAAAATCATTGTTGTACCGTGCATCGTTAATACTTGATTATAAGCATCCCCAACAAGAAAAGCGTTGTTAGGAATCGCTAATTGAAGGCGAATAAATAGAGCTTCTATTCCGCCTATTACAAAAAACAATCCACCTGCAATTAAATAGAGAATGGCAATCTTTTTATGGTCTACTGTCGTTAAATAATCCCATATGACAGCACCCATCCCCTGTTTTTTTGCTACAGAACTCACGTTTTCAACCTCCCCTTCGCGAATAATCCCTCTTTACTTTTCAACTTTTAACGTTTGTAAGTATGCATTTAATGCATCAATTTGATCATCCGTTAAGTTGCCATATTTGCCAGTCATTTTGTTTCCTGGCTTCATATTTTCAGGATCTTTCAGCCATTTTTTTAAGTTTTCTTCATTGTTTTCGGCAATACCGGCAACCATATCGCGATCCGCAAAGTTTGCTAAGTTTGGTGCGATACGAGCGGAAGGTGGTCTACTATCATTAGATCCAACTGCGTGACAACCAATACAGCTTTTATTAAATATTTCTTGGCCCTCTTGCGCCTTTGTTGAAGCTACTTCTTTCTTCCCATCAATCTTCTTCATATCAGCAAGCCAATTTTTGTACTCGCTTTCATCTAAAGCTTTCACTTTAAATTGCATTAAAGAATGTGATGGGCCGCAAAATTCTGTACAAAAACCATTATAAGTGCCCGATTTATCTGCCTTTAACCACATTTTGTTCACATTGTCTGTATTTGTATCCATTTTCCCAGCTAAAGATGGAACCCAAAATGAGTGTTTAATATCGGCACCCTTCAAATTTAAATACACTTTCTTACCTGTGGGGATGACTAAATCTTGCGAAGTTACTATCTTTTCTGATTTATAAGAAAATTCCCACCAATAAAGATTCGCTGTTACATCAACAACGATAGTATCTTTATCAATATTCTTTTTCTCCATCGCACTTACATCAGCAAGTTTGAATGTATATGTAACCGTTGGAACAGCTAAGATTAGTAAAAGAATAATCGGAATAACTGTCCATATAATTTCTAGCTTGTGATTTCCTTCAACTTGCTCTGGAATATAATCTTCCTGACCTTTCTTTTGTCGGAAACGCACAATTACATACAAGAAAATAATAGTAACTACTAGTACTACTCCTACCATGATTGCACTCGCCAGTAGAAGTAAATCATATTGCATTTTTGCTACTTCTCCTTGCGGAATTAAAGTAGATTGAAAGGCTTTACCGCATCCCCCTAACAGTAAAGCCAGCAGTGAAACGAACGAAAGCAGTCGCCACTGTTTCTTCATACAAACAACCCCCACTTTCCTTGTGAATTAGATTGTACTTTATAGTTAAGTAAAGTAAATCTCAACGTAAAGAAATCCAATTATGTCGTTGTCTTAGAAGAATGTAACTACAATCATTGATACAAATAAGATTGTTAAATAATTTAGGGAATAAACAAACATTTGCACAGACCATTTTATGTCATCTTTCTTACGGAATCCATAAAATCCTAAAGCGATCCATCCGATGTTAAGCAGTGTTGCAATTACCATAAATGTTATCCCTAGTCCACTCATATAAAATGGTAGTGGTAATAAACATACTGTCCAAATCATAATTTGGCGTTTCGTAATTTCAAATCCATGAACTACAGGAAGCATTGGAATTCCTGCATTTCGATATTCATCAACACGTTTCATCGCTAATGCAAGGAAATGTGGGATTTGCCAAATAAACATAATTAAAAATAACATCCAAGCAATTGGATGACCTAAAGATGGATCAATTGCTGCCCATCCAATTAAAGGTGGAACTGCACCAGATATACTACCTACAACAGTATTTAGTGTATACTTTCTCTTTGTCCATAAACTATATAGAACAACATATGTGAAAGCACCAATAAATCCCATTAAGACTGCCATTGGTGTTGTTAATAATAAAAATACAAAACCAAGAAGTAATATGACTAGTCCAAATGTAAGTGCAAATCCTGGTTTATACTTTCCAGTAACCGTTGGACGGGTCTTTGTTCTTTCCATTAATGGATCGATGTCTCGATCAATGTAGTTGTTTAAACAACATACCCCTGCCATAACTAATCCAGAACCAACGATTGTAAAGAATAACTTATCCAGATTGTCCATTACACTTAATCCATTAAAGTGTAATGCCAACCAAAATCCTGTAAATACAGTAAGTGTATTTGAGTTTACAATCCCCATTTTAACGAGTGCTTTTAAATCTTGTATCCGAGTTGTTTCCGGTACACTTGTAACAGCGGACTCATCATGCAGCTCACTTGTTGCATGGTTCATCACTCTAACCCCCTCTTAAAACTTTCATCTTTCTTTTTGCGCCTATTTCAAATGAAATAATTCGCTTCTATATAGCAATATTATTACAGTAGAAACATTGTTAACCCATTCTACTACTAATCTACGCCCATACTCCAATATATTAAATCATATTTCCCGAACATTTTGTGAAGAAAACATGAACTTTTTGTGTCGAATATAAAAAACTTCATTTTGACTTGTCCTTATCATAACATGATGTTACCTTCTATAATAAACTATTTTATCCTATTTAACACGTATTCTCCCCATTTCTTTTCAAAATAGCCTATTTTTCACCTAATTTTTTCCTTAGGAACCCTGTTTTTACACCTATTTTCTCCCCCTTTCCTTTCCCCTCCATTTCTTTGCTATTTTATTATTTTTTATATATCATAGGAACTAGCGCATTTTATTCTATACATAATGGAATGAAAATATTTCGCAATAACTTCATAGCAGAAAGATGGTGAAAGAGATTGCAACGCTTTATTAAATGGTTAGCAGTCATTACAAGCCTTGATTTATTAATAGTTTTATTAGGAGGCGCTTTAGTTACAAAAACAGGTTCTGGTCAAGGTTGTGGTAAATCATGGCCACTTTGTAACGGTGAATTTGTTCCATCTAATTTATCAATGGAAACTATTATTGAACTTAGCCACCGATTAACATCAGGATCAGCTGGAATTCTTGTCACTCTCCTTTGTATTTTGTCCTGGAAATATTATAAACATGTGCGTGAAACAAAAACGTTAGCAATTTTATCCTTCGTATTTTTAGTTGCACAAGCATTAATGGGAGCAGCAGCAGTTGTTTGGGGACAAATGCCAGCTGTACTTGCTATCCATTTCGGTATTTCCTTAATTTCATTTGCTTCTGTCATTTTATTAACGTGTCTTATCTTTGAAATTGACCAAAAATTTGATGCACGTTCTCTTATTATGGACAAAAAAATGAAATTTCATATTTATGGTGTAACAATTTACAGTTATATCGTCGTCTACACAGGTGCTTTAGTACGTCACGAACGAGCTAGCTTAGCCTGTCCAGACTTTCCTTTATGTAGCAAAAACAGACCTATGCCAACTCAACTACATGAATGGGTTCAAATGGGCCATAGAGTTGCAGCAATGTTAATTTTCGCTTGGATACTTTACGCGATGATTCTCGCTATTCGTCATTACAAACAGCAACCTGTAGTATATTGGGGATGGATCATTTCATTTATCCTTGTTACACTTCAAGCTGTAGTAGGAATTTTAGTTGTATTTACAAACGCTAGTTTAGCAATGGCATTGTTACATTCTCTATTCATTTCTTGCTTGTTTGCCGTACTATGCTATTTAGTTATGTTAGGAACAAGAAGTAAAGTGAATGCAAAAGAAGCCGGATCAACTTCTAAACAAACAAAATAATTTAAAACTAAAATCCCTTGCCAATTCGGCAAGGGATTTTTTGCAATAAAGAAAAGAGCTGTATTTACACAGCTCTTTTCTTTATTTTAGTGATCTAATTCAATAAGTAAATCACCCGTTTGAATTGCATCACCATCGTTAACATATACTTTTTTCACTTTACCATTGAACGGCGCTTGAACTGTCGTTTCCATTTTCATCGCTTCTGTAATTGCCATAGAATCGCCTTTTTTCACTTCATCGCCTTCTTTTACAACTACTTTAATTACCGTTCCTGGCATTGTTGCACTAATGTGATTTGGATTTTCACGGTTTCCTTTCACACGTTGTGCAACTGTTGCTTTCACACTCTCGTCTTTCACGACAATTTCACGTGGTTGACCATTAAATTCCAAGTAAAGGACACGATTTCCATCCGGCTGTGGTTCTCCAATTGATACAAGTTTAACCATCAATGTCTTACCTTGTTCAATTTCCACATCAATTTCTTCACCTAGTCTCATACCATAGAAGAATGTCGGTGTATCAAGTACAGATACATTTCCATAAAGCTCAGCAACTTTTTCATAGTCCATAAATACTTTTGGATATAATGCATATGCAACTACATCAAAAATTGTTACTTCGCGTCCAAGTTTATGGAATAATTCTTCTTTTAACGCGTCGAAATCTACTGGCTCTAGTAGTTCACCTGGTCTTACTGTTAACGGCTCTTTCCCTTTTAAAATAATCTTTTGCAATTCTTTCGGGAAACCACCGTACGGTTGACCTAAATCACCAGAGAACATTTCAACAACAGATCCAGGGAAGTCCAAAGCATGTCCACGCTCTAAAACATCTTGTTCTGTCAGGTGGTTTTGAACCATAAATAACGCCATATCGCCAACAACTTTTGATGACGGTGTTACTTTTACAATATCTCCAAACATGTCATTCACACGACGGTACATTACTTTCACTTCATCAAAGCGATCTCCTAAACCAACCGCCTTCGCTTGTTGCTGAAGATTACTATACTGTCCACCTGGCATTTCATGCATATATACCTCTGTGTGAGGTGCATTCATACCACTTTCAAACGGTGCATAGTATTTGCGTACATCTTCCCAATAATGAGATAGCTTTTCTAAAGAATCGATATTAACATCTGGTTGTCTTTCATTTCCACCTAGTGCATAGAATAATGTGTTCGCACTCGGTTGTGACGTTTGACCAGCCATAGAACTCACTGCTACATCGACAATATCAACACCTGCTTCAATTGCCTTCGTATACGTTAATATACCATTTCCACTCGTATCGTGCGTATGCAGGTGAATCGGAATCGATACCGTCTCTTTTAATGCTGAAACTAAATCATATGCTGCGTTTGGTTTTAGTAGGCCAGCCATATCTTTAATACCTAAAATGTGAGCTCCCGATGCTTCCAACTCTTTTGCTAAGTTTTTATAATAATTCAAATCATATTTACTACGTAATGGATCATGAATATCTCCTGTGTAGCACATTGTTGCTTCTGCAATTTTACCAGTATCTCGTACAGCATCAATTGCAACTCTCATACCTTCTACCCAGTTTAAACTATCAAAAATACGGAACACATCAATGCCTGCTTGAGCAGAACACTCCACAAATTTTTGAATTAAATTATCTGGATAGTTTTTGTAGCCAACTGCGTTTGACGAACGTAGTAACATTTGGAATAAAACGTTCGGCATTTTTTCACGAAGATCTAGTAATCGTTCCCATGGATCTTCTTTTAAGAAACGATACGCGACATCAAACGTTGCACCGCCCCACATTTCAGCTGAGAATAGGTTTGGTAACATTCTCGCTGTTGGCTCTGCAATTTGATGTAAATCTTTTGTACGAATACGAGTTGCAAGTAATGACTGATGTGCATCACGGAATGTTGTATCCGTTAAAAGTACACGGTTTTGATCCTGTACCCATTTTACTAATCCATCTGCTCCACGCTCGTCCAAAATTTGTTTCGTTCCATTTTGGATTGGCTCTGAATGTTTTAAACATGGAATACGAGCATCTGGGAATATTGGCTTTTCTTTTTTCCCTACTCCTGGGAAGCCATTTACTGTTACTGAACCAATATAATTTAACATTTTCGTTCCGCGGTCTTTACGTTTCGGGAATAAGAATAGTTCAGGTGACACATCAATAAACGAAGTATCATATTCTCCTGATAAGAAGTTTTTATGTTTTACTACATTCTCTAGGAATGGAATATTTGTTTTAATACCACGAATACGGAATTCTTTTAAGTTACGTTCCATTTTTGCAGCAGCTTGCTCAAAAGTAAGTGCCCAAGTTGTAACTTTTACAAGTAAAGAATCGTAGTATGGTGTAATAACTGCACCTTGGAAGCTATTTCCTGTATCAAGACGCACACCAAAACCACCGCCTGATCGATACGCCATAATTTTTCCTGTATCCGGCATAAAATTATTTAGTGGGTCTTCAGTTGTTACACGAGATTGGATTGCAAATCCGTGTACAACCACTTCCTCTTGCTTCGGAACACCTACTATTTTACTATGTAATGCATGTCCATCAGCTATTAAAATTTGTGATTGAACGATATCGACTCCTGTGATCATCTCTGTAATCGTATGTTCTACTTGAACACGTGGATTTACTTCAATAAAGTAAAACTCATCATCTTTTACAAGGAATTCTACTGTTCCTGCATTTAAATAGTTTACATTTTTCGTTAACTTCACAGCAGCATCACAAATACGCTGACGCAGATCATCTGAAAGTGATACACTCGGTGCTATTTCTACAACTTTTTGATGACGACGTTGTACAGAACAGTCACGCTCGTATAAATGAACAACATTGCCTTCTTCATCTGCTAAAATTTGTACTTCTATATGTTTAGGTTTTTCAACGAATTTTTCGACGTAAACTTCATCATTACCAAAGGCTGCTTTCGCTTCTGATTTTGCTCGATTATATGATTCTCCTAATTCCTCACTAGTACGCACAATACGCATACCACGACCGCCACCACCAAGGGACGCTTTAATAATAATCGGGTAATCATACTTTTCAGCAAATTTTTCGACTTCTTCTAATGAATCTACTGGACCATCACTACCAGGTATAACTGGAATTTGTGCTAGCTGCGCTTGTGTTCTTGCTTTCACTTTATCTCCAAACATATCTAAATGCTTACTTTTCGGACCGATAAAGATAATTCCTTCTTCTTCGCAACGTTTCGCGAATTGAATATTTTCTGACAAGAAACCATATCCAGGGTGGATTGCATCTACATGATTACTTTTTGCAATCTCAATAATGCCTTCAATATCTAGATAAGCATCAATTGGTTTTTTTCCTTCCCCAACTAAATAGGACTCATCGGCTTTATAGCGATGATAAGAACCACTATCCTCTTTCGAATAGATTGCAACTGTTTTTAATCCAAGTTCCGAACAAGCTCGAAACACACGAATTGCAATCTCTCCACGGTTAGCTACCAATACTTTTTGAATACGTTGCAGCTTTGTCATGATTTTCCCCCTCTACTTTCCTACCACTCTAGAGATAAAATATATACACACCTTAAAAAGCGTGAAGTTCTTCACTTTCCACATTATATTATACTTAGAAAGCTTCACTTTATTTTTATCCATCATACCTTATTTTTTAACAAATGATAAGTTTTCTGTGCAATTTGTTTCACAAAAATAGTATAGCATACCTCTTCCTTTTCTAACAACTTAATTGTATATCACATTTAAACAAATGTGATATATCTTTTAACTGAAAGAGAAATTAATACATCATATTTAAAACTACTTGAAAATAAAAAACACATCCTGCTCTAAAGCACGATGTGTTTTTTATTTTACAACTACAAGATGTGGTCCATTTTGTTCTCTTTCTTTTATTACCTCATTCTGCTGTTTTTCTTCTCGTTTTACATGACTAGCAATATTAAGTAGTATTCCCATCGCAAGTAGATTAGCTATTAAGGAACTCCCGCCATAACTAATAAACGGTAAAGGTACTCCCGTAAGCGGTATTAATCCAGACATACCACCAACATTAACAAAAGTTTGTACTCCCATTAAACTTGCAATTCCGATTGCAATTAAACTTCCAAACGGATCTTTACATTTTTGAGCAATCCTGAATGAACGAATAATAATAAGTAGCAAGCAAATTAAAATAATAGCTACACCAATAAAACCTAACTCTTCAGATATAATGGCCATAATAAAATCTGTTTGCGGTTCTGGTAAATATCCATATTTTTGCACACTATTTCCTAATCCTCGACCGTTTAGCCCTCCTGAAGCAATTCCAATAAAAGAATTTACCAATTGGAATCCATCATTCTGAGGATCATTGAATGGATCAAGAAAAACTGAAAAACGGGCCTTTTGGTACCCACTTAATTTATAATTAGCCAGAAAATATAGCGCTGGAATCCATACTATAGAAGTTAAAACAATTCGTTTAATCCATAAATTAATCCGTACTCCTGAACAAAGAAACATAATTCCTACTGTTCCTGCAATTAACAAATCGGTACCTAAATCATTTTGCTTTAAAATTAAAAACATTGCCATTCCAACAAAACCAAGTGTAAGTCCCGACCCTTTAAAAACAGGTGTATTTGTCTCTTGTCTTCTTGCAAAAAAGCGAGCTAATATAATAATAATCGATAGTTTAACAAATTCAGCGGGCTGTATACCTAATATCCAACCTTTTGCACCATTTATTTCCTTACCAAAAATCAAGGCTGCTGCTAGTAAAGCAATACTCCCTAGCCCCATCGCCGATAAAATTATTCGTTTCCTCCAAAACTTATAAGGTAACGAGGCTACAATTACTAACAATACCGTTCCAATAGCTAAAGTTATTAATTGTTTTTTAAAAAAGTAATTTGCCGGCCAGTTATGCCTCGAAATCGCAACAATGGAACTAGAACTATATACCATTATTACTCCCAGCACACATAAGATAACAAGAGGAAGTAATAATGAATAATCCATTGATTTCCATACTTTTTTCATTTCATTTCCTCTTTCTGTTTCAATTTAATTATTGTTGTATTCCATATGTACATTGATTCTTCCTGCTTTATTATACAAATAAAAAGCTCAAACTAATTTAGTTTGAGCCCCCTTATTTGAACCCGTTATTGTTGTTTGTTTGTAAACGCTTCATGAAGTGCAGATAACTCACGTTCGAGCTCACCTAACATTGCTTTCCCTTGTTCTTCTGCAATAAGACCAAGGCGAACTGCAAAATCGACCTCGCGGGATAGTCCAAACATTTGTGTGTCTAACACTTCTTCATATAATGGACATTGCGGCATTGTAAGATGGTCCATTTGCACCTTAATAAGTCTTAAAATCTTCTCTGCATCCGCTTGTAGAAGGGCTAGTGCCTTTTCCTGATGATTTGCTACTGTCTCAGACGCCAAATTGATTCCCTCCGTTTCCGTCCTACTCTCCTCTATCCTATCTATTAATATTAGCGATAGTTTTAATAAATTGCAATAGAAACATTTTTTGTGACAACAGTGTCTAATGCTATTATACTGAAAAGTGGGAGTATAACACAAATGGGGGAACAACAATGAGCGAAATTTTATTTATTAACGGAAAAGTACGTTTTCCAATCACTATTGATCCAACTGTTTGGATCTTTGATGATCGAAAAGTAGATTTGACAACTTACTTTGATGAAACTAGAGAAAACACGTCTGAACTAGAAACTTATTTAAAAAACACTTCAGAACATTGGGATCGTGAAATTCGTGATGGTGCTGCCTTCCCGCCGATACAACAAAGTGTAAAGAAATATAAAAAAGAACAGCTAATTACTGGAACATTTGGTATACCATTTCATCCATTCCTTGCTAACGCTGAAATTTTAGAGGACGCTACGCAAGTTGAAATTGAAACTGTAGATCATACAATGACACTTCCATTAGAAACTGTCAAAAATGCTATACTAGGTTTTTCAAAAGAAGGAAAGCCATTAAAAGAAGACGGACCTGTTCATCTCTATTTCAATGATGGATCTAATCGACAAAATCCAATCCGGAACATCCGTAAATTTACAATTATTTAAAGAAAAGGAGTGAGCTTAAGCTCACTCCTTTTTACAATAAATCTGCTGCTAGTTGAGCTAAATTAGATCGCTCCCCTTTAACAAACTTCACATGACCACTAATGCGCTGTTCTTTAAACTTCTCTACAACATACGTTAAGCCATTATTATATTCATCTAAATATGGGTGATCAATTTGCTGAGGATCTCCCATCAATACAATCTTACTCTTTTCCCCTACCCTAGTTAGTATCGTTTTCACTTCATGCTTTGTTAAATTTTGTGCTTCGTCAATGATAATGAACTGATCTGGAATACTTCTCCCGCGTATATAAGTAAGGGCTTCTACTTCAATCGAACCCATTCCAGCTAAAATAGCATCTAACTCTCCTGGCTTTTTCGTATTAAATAAATACTCTAGGTTATCAAAAATTGGTTGCATCCATGGTCTTAACTTTTCTTCTTTTTCTCCTGGTAAATAACCGATATCTTTTCCGACTGGGACAATTGGTCTTGCAACGAGTAATTTTTTATATAACCCTAAGTCTTCTGTTTGCATAAGTCCCGAAGCTAACGCAAGTAACGTTTTTCCTGTGCCGGCTTTCCCCGTTAATGTTACGAGCGGAATATCTTCACGAAGCAACAATTCTAATCCCATAATTTGCTGCACGTTTCGTGGTCGTATCCCCCACACTTGTTCATTGTGAAAAATAAGTTTCTTTACCTTCTTACCTAAGTGATCCACAATGCCCAGCGCAGAACTAGAGCCCCCTAATGCATCTTTCATTACTACAAATTGATTTGGGTAAAAAGGGTGATTCGCAATTTCAGATAGAGGCAATTCACCTTTCTCATAAAAATAATCCAATTGTTCTTTTGATATATATCCTTCTAAAAAGCCAGAATATATATTTTCTACTTCAATTACGCGATCACTTAAATAATCTTCAGCCTTCAAACCAATTGCATCAGCTTTTACCCTTACGAGTACATCTTTACTTACTAAAATAACAGACTTCCCGTCCTCTTTTTCCTGTTCTTCTAAAGATAGATTTTTTGCTACAGCTAAAATTCGATTATCATTTGTTTTTTCTACAAAAATATCTTGTAGTTGCACAAATGAACGATGGTTTAATTCAATACGAAATGTTCCGCCATTTTCTAGCGGGATACTTTCATGCAGCTTTCCTATTTCACGAAATTTATCTATTAACTTAGATACATAACGAGCATTTCGTCCTACTTCATCCATATAACGTTTTTTCGAATCAACCTCTTCTAATACAACTGCTGGAATCACTACTTCATTGGTTTCAAATGAAAAAATAGATAAAGGATCCTGCAAAAGTACATTCGTATCTAACACATAAATTTTATCCAACCTGTTACCCCCTGACTCCACTTTTAAATTTGTAGAACAAGGGTTTCATCCATAAAATATGGACGAACCATTGTTATAATTATATGTACCGTGTAAACGAGGTAGAATCGAAAATCATAGTCATTAAACCTTTTATTTATTCTTTATTCATTTCTATTCAATATATTACTTTTTATTATAATTATTAACGTTAAATCACAATAACCGATTACAAAAGTGAATAAACGAATTTCTTATTTAGCACATTTATAATTCTCTTATTCCTACTAGTACTTCGTTATCCAGCTTTTTGGCCGCCCGAAGATCGTATGTTTTTTCATATGTTGGTTCAATTGCAAGTTTCGCTCCATAAAACATAACATCACGTACTTCTTGCACATTAACTTCTATTACAGTTAATTTCAAAGAAATACCTTCCATTCTATCTGTCAAAATTTCACCTGCACCACTTATAGAAAATACGGATTCATTCGCCATTATAGTCAATACTACACCTGTATTATGCCTTATATTTTCCACAATACGTGAACGTTGATCTACTGCAAATCGAATACTAGTTTTGCTCACTGCATACACCCAAGAAATAGCACTTACGTTAGGAACTTGTTTTTCGAAATCTGTCGTTGCTATCATCACAATACACTCTTTACGCAACGTTTGTACTAAACCCTCTGTTAAAGTAGGCTCTACTACATTCGCCATATTTTCACCTCCAAACATACTTGGTATATCCTTATCATAACTTATTTTTTGAATTGCGAAAATATTATTTTTTCCCACTATTATTCAAAAACATTATACTTCCATGATATACTTATACTGATAGAATTCGTATTGAGGTGACGAAATGAGAGTCAAATGTATGATTTGTGATAAAAAAGATATGTTAGATGATGAAAATCCTATGGCAAAAAAACTGCGTAATCGCCCTATTCATACATATATGTGCATGGAATGTTCGGAACGAATTGCAGAGCGTACAATGGAACGTCATGCAAGTGGTAATTTCCGATTATATCGTGATAAAAAAGTCGAAGACGATTGGTAAAATGTAAATAAGTCCTTACTCATATAGATAAGGACTTATTTATATTTTTCAGGCTCACGATTCATTTGATCCAAGAAACAATCAATAGCTTCTAATGGAAACCTTGCAGATTTCCTTTCCCCTTTCATTTCATATGTAATTAAATACATTTCCTCGTTCTTTTTAACTTCCACATTTTTTAATTTATGTTCTTCATATATCATATTTTGAAATAACAAATACGTTTCTTTTGCAGCACTATCATCCGGACGTGCTTCCGCAACTGTTTTAATTGTTAACCAATTATATAGTGCATCTTGTACTGAACGCATAAAACTTCGCCCCCTCACCCTGCTTTTTGTTGTTTCGCTTGACGCAAACGCAATCTATAAATTCCAAGTACAATTGCCGCTACAACAAGTCCTTCTCCAACAGGTAAAAATACAGCAAAAAAGGTTAATACTGTACATCCAATTGCTAATGATATGTATATTACTATATTTTTTAGTACAGACAACTTTCTAGCAAATCCTAAATTATAGACGAGAGCACTTAATATAATAATCGTCCCATAAAGTAACCACATTCCTAACTCTGGATTTTCATCAACTTTACATAATTTCGCAAAAAAAGACATTCTTTCTAACACTATTTATCCCCCCTTCTCATAAAAAACAAAATTTCTTTATGTACTTAATACAAGAGTAACCTGCGAAAAAAATACTGTCCACTAAAAAGAGTAAATATTCTAAAAAATAAACATAAAAAAACAGCTACCTTAAAGGTAGCTGTTTTTTTTTATGCTTCTACAGATTTCTTTTTCTTAGCAGCTCTTTCACGTTCGCTCTTATCAAGAATCTTTTTACGTAAACGAATTGATTCTGGAGTTACTTCACAGAACTCGTCATCGTTTAAGTACTCTAATGACTCTTCTAGAGTCATTAAGCGTGGTTTTTTCATTGTTGAAGTTTGATCTTTCGTTGCAGAACGAATGTTAGTTTGTTGTTTCATTTTCACAACGTTAACTGTTAAGTCGTTCTCACGAGTATGTTCTCCTACGATCATACCAGCATATACTTCTGTACCTGGTTCAACGAAGATTACACCACGGTCTTCAACTTGCATAATACCGTATTGTGATGCTTTTCCTGTTTCAAGTGAAACTAGAACACCTTGGCGACGTCCACCCACTTGTCCAGCATGTACTGGTTGGTAGCAATCGAATGTATGGTTTAAAATACCGTAACCACGAGTTAATGTTAGGAATTCTGTTGTGTAACCAATTAAACCACGTGCCGGAACCATGAAAGTAAGGCGAACTTGACCGTTTCCGTTATTCACCATATCTAACATTTCACCTTTACGTGCACCCATTGATTCCATAATAGAACCAGTGTATTCTTCAGGAACATCGATTTGTACGCGCTCTACAGGTTCACATCTTACGCCATCGATATCTTTAATAATTACTTCAGGCTTAGATACTTGTAGTTCATAACCTTCACGACGCATGTTTTCAATTAAGATAGATAAATGCAATTCCCCGCGTCCAGATACGATCCATGCATCAGGAGAATCTGTATTATCTACACGTAAACTTACATCTGTTTCTAATTGTGAACGAAGACGCTCTTCAATTTTACGAGATGTAATAAATTTACCTTCACGACCTGCAAATGGGCTGTTATTTACAAGGAATGTCATTTGTAGCGTTGGCTCATCAATACGTAATAATGGTAAAGCCTCTTCATGCTCAACCGGACATACCGTTTCACCTACGTTGATGTCTTCCATACCTGAAACAGCTACTAAATCTCCAGCTTTTGCTTCTTCAATTTCTTGACGTTTTAATCCAATGTAACCGAATAATTTCGTTACGCGGAATTGTTTTACACTTCCGTCAACTTTCATTAAAGCAACTTGTTGTCCAACCTTCATTGTACCGCGGAATACGCGTCCAACTCCAATACGTCCAACGTAGTCGTTGTAATCAAGAAGTGCTACTTGGAATTGAAGTGGCTCTTCGCTGTTATCAACTGGTGCTGGAATATGTTCGATAATTGTATCGAATAATGATTTCATATTCTCTTCTTGATTTGCCGGATTTGAATCCAAGCTTGCTGTTCCGTTCATTGCTGATGCAAATACAACTGGGAACTCTAATTGATCTTCGTTTGCACCAAGTTCGATGAATAAGTCAACTACTTCATCAACTACTTCATCAGGGCGAGCGAAGTCACGGTCAATTTTGTTTACAACAACGATTGGAGTTAAGTTTTGCTCAAGAGCTTTCTTTAAAACAAATCGTGTTTGTGGCATACAACCTTCATATGCATCAACAACAAGTAGAACACCATCAACCATTTTCATGATACGTTCTACTTCTCCACCGAAGTCAGCGTGACCTGGTGTATCTAAAATGTTAATTCTTTTATCTTCATAGTGAATCGCTGTATTCTTCGCTAAAATTGTAATACCGCGTTCTCTTTCTAGATCATTTGAATCCATTGCGCGTTCTTCAATATGTTCATTCGCACGGAATGTCCCCGCTTGACGTAATAACTGGTCAACAAGTGTTGTTTTACCATGGTCAACGTGGGCAATAATTGCTATATTACGTAAATCTTGTCGTTTTTTCAACATGTCCAACTCCTAATGTCTTTTTAATCCTTCTCTATTATAAGAGCGAAGGGGATACAATAGCAATTAAAATAAAAGCAAGAATGAAAATATAGTTGTATTCTTACTTTTGTGAAAGTAAAATGAGATTGGAGGGTGAAGAAATGGAACACATTCAATATCGCTTTTTATTAACCGCAATTATCGGTGTTATTTTCTTAATCGGTATCGGCATTATGATTGCTGAAAATAGTCCAATCGGTATTATTATTTGCATTATCGGTACATTTGTTGCAGTTGGATACGGTTTTGTAACAAAAAGAAAAATGCGCAAATCACAATAACGCTAAAAAGTAAGAAGCTTATACATAGCCTCTTACTTTTTTTGTGGCTCTGATATAAAAGATAACACTTCTTCATACACTCCTGGTTTTGCAACTAGCACACTGCTCTTCTCTATGATAGAAAGTGGCGCTCCAGAGAATGTCGTTACCTTTCCTCCAACTTCTTCTACAATTATCTGTCCTCCGCCAAAATCCCATGGTGATAATCTCGGCGTTACATATGCATCTATTCTTCCAGTTGCAACGTACACCATCTCTAACGCTGCACAGCCATACGATCTCGTGCCCCTTGCTTTCTTAACAAGTGCCATCATACTTTCCATATTAAGCAATGGATTATCTGTAAGCCATACCGCATTTAAAGCTACAATACCTTGCTCTACAGTTCCTTTTTCCAATGGAGGAATTGATATATCATTACAAAAAGCTCCAGATCCCTTGACTGCATGATATAGTTCATCATGTACTGGATCATAAATAAGTCCAATCTTTCCGATACCGTTCTTATAAATCCCAATTGAAATTGCAAAATTTCTTTTTTGATGAACAAAGTTCATCGTGCCGTCAATTGGATCAATTAACCAAACAACCCCGTCAGAAGACGTTATCTCGTCTCCATAACCTTCTTCTCCTAAAATATTATGATTCGGGAATGTTTCTTTAATTTTCCCAATTAAAAACTGTTCTATCTCTCGGTCCATATTTGTAACTAAGTCAGCTGCATTGGATTTTGTTTCTATAATAAGTGCTTTTTTCATGGATGCCATTAAATGCTCTCCTGCATCCCGAATCCACCGTTTGGCGTGTGCATCGATGTCTTTCCATACTTCTTGCATGTTTAAACACTCCGATCTTTACTGTTCACAGAAAAAACGAACCCTTTATA
This sequence comes from Bacillus sp. MYb78, assembly GCF_002975115.1. Lineage (NCBI taxonomy): Bacteria > Bacillati > Bacillota > Bacilli > Caryophanales > Bacillaceae > Bacillus > Bacillus sp. MYb78. The sequence goes on along the minus strand of NZ_PCOB01000006.1, from coordinate 259,816 downwards.
AGGTTCGCACCAACTAATTTTTTATACATATACTATTATTACGCTTCTAAACGAATCATTTCAAGTCTTAACACTTCTAACTTTTGTACACACTCTTCTTTTTTCTGTTTATCATCTTCCATCATCGCATCATATAAAGTTGCTAATTCATAATCTAGCTCCAAACGTAGCACCGGTATTCTCTTTTCGGCATCTGTTCTCTTTAACGCATTAATCACCTGTCTCATATTATTTGCCTCCTCCCAATATTCGTCTGCCCTCGGACTAGAATTAATTCAATTTTCTGATTTTTTGTTTTATACTATACTATGTTGGATAAATCATCTATGCAACAAAATTATATTTTTTTATTTAAATTTTTTTGTGCTGTTTTTTTTATGAATAGTACAAGCTATGCTAAAATAAAAGCAAAATAGGAGTTGGAGGAACAATCATGACAATACAAACATTCAAGTCAACTGATTTTGATGTCTTTACAGTTGATGGTCTCGAAGAACGAATGAGTGCAATTAAAACGAACATTCATCCTAAGCTAGAAGCTTTAGGGGAACAATTTGCAGAATACTTATCCCAACACACTGATGAGAACTTTTTTTATCATGTTGCAAAACACGCACGTCGCAAAGTCAATCCACCAAACGATACTTGGGTTGCTTTTTCAACAAATAAACGAGGATATAAAATGCTACCGCATTTCCAAATCGGCTTATGGGGTACTCATGCCTTCATATACTTTGGTTTAATCTATGAGTGTCCACAAAAAGTTGAGACGGCTCATGCCTTCTTAGAACATTTAAATGATTTAAAAACAAATATTCCAAATGACTTCGTTTGGTCCATTGACCATACTAAACCAAGTGTGAAATTACATAAAACACTTGAAACCGAAGACTTACAAAAGATGATTGAACGACTAGCTACTGTAAAAAAAGCAGAATTATTAGTTGGTATTCATATATCACCAGAGGAGTTTTCAGCAATGACCAACGAACAATTCCTTGCTAAGATTGAATCTACGATGCAATCACTCCTTCCTTTATATGCACTTTGTAATCGATAGTAGAAAACGGACAATATATATTGTCCGTTTTTAGTTGTTATCACATTATATCACTTCAGTTTTTATTTTTCAAAATATTTTTTACATTTTTACAAGCTTTTGTTCTTCGACTTCCTTTGCTCTTTGAATAGCACGATATATAGAGTATCCACTTACTTCTTGAAACTCTTTATCAATTTTCTTTTCTTCTGCTTTCGATGGAACAATCTCTTTAAAACGACGATATAAACCCATTAATTCTTCTCTTATAATTCCTTTTTCATAAGCTTTCTCAATTGCTTCATAAAACTTCACAATTATAACCATTTCCTCATTTGACCAATCATAATCTAACGGATATTGATATTCCATTTCGCACCTCATTTATCATTTCTTCTTGTTTCATTATGCTATCTTAAAGAGAATGTTTTATTCTTCATTATAGCCACTCTGCATTATACACTATTTATTCATTTTAATGGAATTGTCTTCCTCCATTCATTAGTTGAGGCTAACTATTAAACATACTCACCTTAAAAATATTTTTTTCTATACATCTATAATTATTGGTGATATAATGCTTTTGTTTTATAGAAAATAAAGTGAAGCTACCATCTCAAAACCGATTTTTTGAATGGCAGAAAAACAAGCCTCATTCTAAAAAAAAGGACTTACCTTTTTTAGAGCAGGATTATATAAAACAAATTAAATATTATGAAGAAGAAGGGGTGTATAGATTGTCCCAATACGAAACACCATTGTTTACCGCTTTAGTTGAGCACAGTAAGCGAAATCCAATTCAATTCCATATTCCTGGTCATAAAAAAGGACAAGGCATGGATCCTACATTTCGCGAATTTATTGGGCATAATGCATTAGCAATTGATTTAATTAATATTGCGCCACTCGATGATTTACATCATCCAAAAGGTATGATTAAAGAAGCACAGGATTTAGCAGCCGCTGCATTCGGTGCAGATCATACTTTCTTTTCTATTCAAGGTACAAGTGGCGCTATTATGACAATGGTGATGAGCGTTTGCGGTCCTGGTGACAAAATCCTAGTACCACGAAACGTGCATAAATCAGTAATGTCAGCTATTATTTTCTCAGGTGCAAAACCGATTTTCATGCATCCTGAAATCGATCCGAAACTCGGTATTTCTCATGGAATCACAATTCAATCTGTCAAAAAAGCACTTGAAGAGCACTCAGATGCAAAGGGCTTACTTGTTATTAATCCAACGTACTTTGGATTTGCTGCAGACTTAGAACAGATTGTACAATTAGCACATTCTTATGACATCCCTGTACTAGTCGACGAGGCTCATGGTGTTCATATTCATTTTCACGATGAATTGCCGATGTCAGCGATGCAAGCTGGTGCAGACATGGCAGCAACAAGTGTTCACAAATTAGGAGGCTCTTTAACTCAAAGTTCTATTCTTAATGTGAAAGAAGGCTTGGTGAATGTAAAACATGTCCAATCTATTATTAGCATGCTTACAACTACATCAACTTCTTACATCTTGTTAGCATCACTTGATGTTGCGAGAAAACGTCTTGCTACAGAAGGAACAGCACTCATAGAACAAACAATACAATTAGCTGAACATGTTCGTGATGCTATAAATTCTATTGAGCATCTTTACTGTCCTGGAAAAGAAATGTTAGGTACAGATGCTACCTTTAACTATGATCCTACAAAGATAATTGTATCTGTAAAAGATTTAGGTATTACCGGCCACCAAGCTGAAGTATGGCTTAGAGAGCAATATAACATTGAAGTAGAACTCTCAGATCTATACAACATACTATGTCTTATCACTTTAGGAGACACAGAAAGTGATACAAATACACTTATTGCAGCATTACAAGATTTAGCAGCAACATTTAGAAATAGGGCAGATAAAGGTGTTCAAGTACAAGTAGAGATTCCAGAAATTCCAGTGCTAGCACTTTCTCCTCGAGATGCTTTTTATTCGGAAACAGAAGTCATTCCATTTGAAAATGCAGCGGGTCGTATTATAGCTGATTTTGTTATGGTTTATCCGCCAGGGATTCCAATCTTTACTCCGGGGGAAATTATTACACAAGAAAACTTAGAGTATATTCGTAAAAACTTAGAAGCAGGTTTACCTGTACAAGGTCCTGAAGATATGACATTACAAACATTACGTGTTATTAAAGAGTACAAGCCTATCAGTTGATAGGCTTTTTTTTCACCTTTTTTCCTTTTCTTCATACGATACTAAAGAATGTAACGTATAGGTGGGGATACTATTATGATTGTAATAGGCCGTTCTATTGTACATCCTTATATTACAAATGAATATGAGCCATTTGCAGCAGAGAAACAACAAATTTTATCAATAATGGCAGGAAATCAAGAAGTTTATTCCTTCCGAACAGCTGATGAACTCAGCTTTGATCTCAATTTACGAGTTAATATTATTATCTCTGCACTAGAACTTTTTCAAAGTGGATTTCAGTTTCGCACATTTCAACAATCCTTTTGCAACCCCCAGTATTGGAAAAGAACATCCCTTGGAGGATTCGAGCTTCTTCCAAACATACCACCTTCTATTGCCATACAAGATATTTTCAAAAACGGAAAACTATATGGAACTGAATGCGCAACCGCTATGATCATTATTTTTTATAAAGCTTTATTATCATTGTATGAGGAAGAAACTTTCAATCGTCTATTTGCAAACCTTTTACTTTATACATGGGACTACGATCAAGATCTAAGGCTCATAACAAAAACCGGTGGCGATCTTGTTCCAGGTGACCTCGTTTACTTTAAAAACCCACAAGTGAATCCAGCTACGATTGAGTGGCAAGGAGAAAACACAATCTATTTAGGAAATTTCTTTTTTTACGGACATGGCGTAGGTGTAAAAACAAAAGAAGAAATTATTTATTCATTAAATGAACGACGAGTCCCTTACGCTTTTATTTCAGCTTTCTTGACCGATACTATTACCCGTATAGATAGCCGTATAATGAGCCAATACGCTTCTTCTAGTACACCACAGACATCCATAAGCTTTATTCCAATTAGAGATGATGCAATCGTTGCAACAGTTGGCCATACAACTACAATTTATTAAAAAAGCGCCTACACATGTAGGCGCTTTTTCTTATTATTAAGCTTTTGTATGTTCTTTATGGTCACATTCGCAATGAGATCCACATTTCCCGTATAGTACTGTTGATTTTTCATCTTCAAAATGTCCAATTGTTCCTTCACATACTTGGCATACGATTGTTCCCATTTTCATTTCCCCCTGAGTTTTAATAGTAATCTATTTATCTATCATTAAGCTTTCGCATTATCTTTTCTAGCACAGTCACAATTTGTTCCACATTTTCCGTAAAGTACTGTCGTTTTCTCATCTTCAAAATGTCCAATTGTTCCTTCACATACTTGGCATACGATTGTTCCCATTTTTCATTTCCCCCTAAGTTTATGGTCCTAAAAACTTTTAGCTGTCCATTTCCTATCAATTATTGGGCTTTTGTATGCTCTGTGTGATCACATCCGCAAGATCCACATTTCCCGTAAAGTACCGTTACTTTCTCATCTTCGAAGTGTGCAATTGTACCTTCACAATCTTGACATACGATTGTTCCCATTTTTCATTTCCCCCTAAGTTTATAATCCCAAAAACTTTTTTGTAACCGCTTAACTTTCTGTCTTTATTTTAATATGTTATACTTTTTACGTCAATAGGTTTTTAGTATAACACATTAAATATTTTAAATTTTAATTAGTATGCGATATTCAAATAAAAAACAGCCATATTTATAAGTACGACTGTTTCACATTAATTATTCTTCATATTCCGCATGTAAAGAAGTTGACGGAACTAGAAATTTGAAAAACTGAGCTAACTCCTTCGCTTCCTCTTCTGATCCTAATTTAAAAATCTCCTGTATATATTGAACATTCTCTACATCATCTCTTCCGAGTAAAGTAGACCTTCCTGTTTGCATACAAACAATGAGCGGTTTTCCAAAAAACATATTTGTATAAATAACACCAAAATCATAACGTGTATCATGTGTCATAAACCCTAAAAATCGTACCTTCACACTTTCATGCTCATCATACAATTTTTCAAACATTGGTTTCCACCTTTCTACATCACGTTTCATTAATAGTATATTAAACAAAACATGTAATACTCCTTTTAATTGTCAAAAAATTCAGTAGGATGTAGAATGATAGTATTCTACTAAGTTAGGGGGAACTTATATGCAACACGCCTTTATTACGCTTGTACCTAAATCCAACCAACAATCTGTTTCAATAGATGATATAAAACAACTTTTTCATTATTATAAAACAGTTACTTCTAAAACTGGGGCCCAAATTAATTACACGTATACAAATACCGCTTTTCCTTATGAAATTTTAGATACATCTACAACGACATTAAAACTTCAATCCAATCATGACCGGTATGACTCAATTTATATTGGTGTTGGTATAGAAAATGAACAATCTTTCATCCAAGTTTCTTTACCACCTAATGCAACATATGGTGACAAAGGGAAAGCAAATGAATTTTGCCGTTTTTTAGCGAAGAAATTAGAAGGAGAGTTACAATTATTTAATGGAAGAACAATGTATTTTTATAAACGTTAATTTAAAAAAGAAATAATACGATTAAAAATAGTATACAATTCGAACATGTAAGAAATAACGCTTGCTTTCTTACGTGTAATACAAAATATGCTATTACATAGGCTAAATACAGGAACACGAAAAAAAGAATAACTTTATAATGAAACTTATCACCATTCGATAATGTTAATACAGTGGAAAAGCCACTCCATAGTAGTAAATGATAAAATATAACATGTAATATTTTCATGGAACCTTCTCCTTTGACATGCTCTATTTTATTAATATATGGGGTTAAGTTTGAATCAATTACATATTATAGAATGATATATATTACCTTTGAAGTAAGTTGCGCCTAAATCATTTGTTAAAGTATTATATATTCATTCGACAAGTACGTTTAAAGACCTTGCAAGTCATTTGATGAAAATAAAAATAGCCCCTCTCTTACAATAAGAGAGGGGCTATTTACATTACTTAAATTATTTTACAATGTGAATTGGCATTCCAAGAGCAACTTCAGCTGCTTCCATTGTGATTTCACCTAATGTTGGGTGAGCATGGATTGTTTGAGCGATATCTTCAGCTGTCATTCCAGCTTCGATAGCTAAACCAATCTCAGAGATAATATCAGAAGCACCTGCACCTGCAACTTGAGCACCTACAAGAAGACCATCTTCTTTACGTGTTACAAGTTGTAGGAAACCGTCAGTGCTGTTTAATGATAATGCACGACCGTTAGCAGCGAATGGGAACTTAGATACAGTTACAGTCATTCCAGCTTCTTCAGCTTGTTTTTTAGTGTAACCAACAGATGCTAATTCTGGATCAGTGAAGCACACTGCAGGAATTCCGATGTAATCGATAGCTGATGCATGGCCACTAATTGCTTCTACAGCTACTTTACCTTCGTAAGAAGCTTTGTGAGCTAATGGTGGTCCAGGAACGATATCACCGATTGCATAGATGTTTGGTACATTTGTACGACATTGCTCATCGATTTCGATGATGCCGCGGTCAGTCATTTTAACTCCAACTTGCTCAAGACCGATTTCTTGAGTGTTTGGACGACGACCTACAGTTACTAATACGTAATCTGCTTCTACAGTTTGGATTTCACCTTTAACTTCAAAGCTAACTTTTACGCCAGTTTCTGTTTCTTCAACGCCTTTAGCCATAGCTTTTGTATGGATATTTACGTTACCTTTTTTCTGTAGAGCACGTTTAACAACAGAGCTCATAGCTTTTTCGAAACCAGCTAAGATTTCGTCGCCAGCTTCTACTACAGTAACTTCTGTACCGAAGTTAGCATATGCAGTACCTAATTCCATACCGATGTAACCGCCGCCGATTACAACAAGTTTTTTAGGAATTTCAGGTAAGCTTAAAGCACCTGTAGAGTTGATAACACGTTTAGAGTATTTGAATCCTGGAATTTCGATTGGTGTAGAACCAGTTGCAAGAACAGCATTTTTAAACGTATAAGTTTGAGCTGCATCTTCAGTCATAACGCGTAATGTATTAGCATCTACGAAGTAAGCTTCACCGCGAATGATTTCAACTTTGTTACCTTTAAGAAGGCCTTCAACACCGCCAGTTAATTTCTTAACTACGCCGTTTTTCCATTCTTGAACTTTTGTAAAGTCAACTTTTACGTTCTCTGCAGTGATACCCATGTCATCAGAATGCATTGCATTCTCATAACGATGACCTGCATTGATTAACGCTTTTGAAGGAATACATCCAACGTTTAAGCATACGCCACCAAGGTTAGCTTTTTCAATGATTGCTACCTTTTGACCTAATTGTGCTGCACGAATTGCCGCAACGTATCCACCAGGACCTGCACCAACAACGACTGTATCTAATTCAATTGGGAAATCTCCTACTACCATTGTTATTACGCCTCCATTACTAATAATTGTGGGTCATTCAATAGACGTTTAATTTGGTTTAACGCTTTTTGAGCAGTTGCGCCGTCAATTAAACGATGGTCAAAGCTTAGAGATAATGCTAATACTGGAGCTGCAACGATCTCACCATTTTTCACAACTGGTTTTTCAGCGATACGGCCGATACCAAGGATTGCTACTTCTGGGTGATTGATAACTGGAGTGAACCATTGTCCACCTGCAGAACCAATGTTTGTAATTGTGCAAGAAGCACCTTTCATTTCAGTTGGAGCTAGACGACCTTCACGTGCTTTACCAGCAAGATCATTGATCTCGTTAGAAATAGTGAAGATAGACTTGCGATCTGTATCTTTAACAACTGGTACTAATAGACCTTTGTCTGTATCAGCTGCGATACCGATGTTGAAGTAATGTTTATGAACTACTTCTTGAGATGCATCGTCTAAAGAAGTGTTTAACATTGGGTATTCACGTAATGCAGATGTTAAAGCTTTAACAACGTATGGAAGGTAAGTTAATTTAATACCTTTGTCAGCTGCTACTGCTTTGAACTTCTTACGGTGAGCAACAAGCTCAGTTACATCAACTTCATCCATTAATGTTACGTGAGGAGCTGTATGCTTAGAGTTAACCATTGCTTTCGCAATCGCTTTACGGATACCACTCATTTTCTCACGAGTTTCTGGATATTCACCAGCTGGAATTGGTTGTGCTTTTGGTGCTTCTTCTTTCGCTGCTGCTGGAGTAGCTTCTACTGCTGCTGGAGCCTCAGTTGCTGCTACAGTTTGTCCACCATTTGCAAATGCATCGATGTCAGCTTTTACGATACGGCCGTTCTTACCAGTACCAGCCACTTTATGAATGTCTACACCTTTTTCACGAGCGTATTTACGAACAGATGGCATAGCGATTACGCGCTCATTTACTACTTCTGCAGTTGCTGCTGGAGTAGCTTCCGCTGCTGGAGCTTCTACTGCTGCTTCTTCAGCTTTTGGAGCTTCATCATGATCGTCACCTTTAAATTTAAGGTTTTCGTATCCAGGAGCATCAAATTTAATTAATGTATCTCCTACGATTGCAACTGTTCCTTCTTCTACAAGTACTTCAAGTACTTTACCTTTAACAGGAGAAGGGATTTCTACTACTGCTTTATCATTTTGCACTTCAAGAAGTACATCGTCTTCATTTACTTCATCGCCTGGTTTAATAAACCATTTTACGATTTCACCTTCGTGGATACCTTCACCGATATCTGGTAGTTTAAATTCAAATGCCACGGAATTCAGCCCCCTGATTCATTTCATTATTATGGAATATGTACAAAAGAAACCAGCATGTGCTGATTTCTTTTGCACATGAAAAACTAAAAATTAGAAGTTCATTACTTTGTTTACAGCTTCAACAATATCCTTGTGGTTTGGTAACCATACGCTCTCTGCTTGAGAGAATGGGAATACTGTATCAGCAGCTGCAACACGTACAACTGGAGCTTCTAAGTTTAAGATTGCACGGTCGTTAATTTCCGCTACAACGTTAGCTGCAATACCAGCTTGTTTTTGAGCTTCTTGAACTACAACTACGCGACCTGTTTTTTCAACAGAAGCGATGATTGTTTCGATATCTAATGGTTGAACTGTACGTAAGTCAACAACCTCTAAAGAGATACCTTCTTTTTCAAGTTCTTCAGCAGCTTTTAATGCAGCGTGAACCATAGCACCGTAAGCGATAACAGATACATCTGTACCTTCACGTTTGATATCAGCTTTACCTAAATCAATTGTGTATTCGCCTTCTGGTACATCTTGACGGAATGAACGGTACAATTTCATATGCTCTAAGTAGATAACTGGATCGTTGTCACGAATCGCAGAGATTAAAAGACCTTTAGCATCGTATGGAGTAGATGGAATAACAACTTTTAGACCAGGTTGTTGAGCCACTAATCCTTCTAAGCTATCAGCATGTAGTTCAGGAGTATGAACACCACCACCGAATGGAGAACGAACTGTTACTGGAGCAGTCCAACGTCCACCAGAACGGTAACGCATACGAGCCAATTGACCAGAAATTGAATCCATTACTTCAAAAACGAAACCGAAGAATTGGATTTCTGGAACTGGACGGAATCCTTCAAGTGCAAGACCAACTGCAAGTCCACCAATACCAGACTCTGCAAGTGGAGTATCCATTACACGATCTTCACCAAATTCAGCTTGTAAACCTTCAGTAGCACGGAATACACCACCGTTTACACCAACGTCTTCACCAAATACAAGTACGTTAGGATCATTTTTCATTTCAACGCGTAAAGCATCAGTGATTGCTTGAATCATTGTCATTTGAGCCATGGCTTACTTCGACTCCTTTTCTTTGTAAATTTCATATTGTTCAGCTAAGTTGTAAGGCATTTTTTCGTACATGATTTCCATTAAATCAGTTACTTTTTGTTTTGGAGCTTGGTCAGCCTTAGCAATTGCTTGTTTGATATCTTCTTTTGCTTCTTCGATTACTGTCTCTTCAACTTCTTGAGACCATAGGCCTTTAGCTTCTAAGAACTTACGGAAGCGTACGATTGGGTCTTTTTGTTCCCATTCGTTTTCGATATCTTTTGTACGGTAACGAGTTGGGTCATCACCAGCCATTGTATGTGGACCGTAACGGAATGTTAAAGTCTCGATTAAAGTAGGGCCTTCGCCATTTACTGCGCGCTCACGAGCGAAAGCAGTTGCTGCGTATACAGCTAATGGATCCATACCGTCTACTTGAATTCCGTAAATACCTGCTGCTACTGCTTTTTGTGCTACAGTTTTAGCTGCAGATTGCTTTTCTACTGGAGTAGAAATTGCATAACGGTTGTTTTGAACAACGAAGATTGCTGGAGCTTTGAATGCACCTGCAAAGTTCATACCTTCGTAGAAGTCACCTTGTGAAGCACCACCGTCACCAGTGTAAGTAATTGCAACAGATTTTTTACCACGTAGTTTCATACCTAACGCAACACCAGCAGTTTGGATGATTTGCGCACCGATAATGATTTGTGGAGCTAATGCATTTACATTCTCAGGCATTTGGTTACCCATGAAGTGTCCACGAGAGAATAAGAATGCTTGGTATAATGGTAATCCGTGCCATACTAATTGTGGTACATCACGGTATCCTGGTAAGATGAAGTCTTCTGCTTCAAGTGCGAAATGACTCGCTAATTGAGAAGCTTCTTGTCCAGCTGTAGGTGCGTAGAAACCTAAACGTCCTTGACGGTTTAAAGAAATAGAACGTTGATCTAATACGCGTGTATACACCATACGACGCATTAATTCTTTTAATTGATCATCAGATAATTCAGGCATAGCTGCTTCATTCACAACTTCACCGTTTTCATTTAAAATTTGTAATGTTTCAAATTGAGCTGCGATAGCTTTCATTTGCTCATCAACATTAAATAGGGTCTTTTTTGTTTTAGTACCCATTCCGTTCACCTCTTCCTCTCTTGAACCATATTCTGAAACGCTTTCACTGGCTATTTTCCAGTTTAAAAAGCGCAACGATGTAAACCAACATGTTTGTCTGTCGGTTGAGAATAATTTTGTGTACCTAACAATCTGTACTAATGTTTTTTCAGAAACATATTAATACAATCTTGATCACGTTTTTTAGTTTACAACTATTCTAATTACGATGTCAATTACTTTGAATACGTTTTTTTATAAATAATATGCAGGTTTCTACTACACAAACGTGTTTTTATTTTTTACATCTGTATTAGTAAGCATTGACCTACTGTTATATTATTCCCTTTTTCACTTATTTTTTCTCTTAGAATAATATGTAAACGATTTAATTCTCTTTAGTTTTTCTCTCTTCGTAACAAAAATATACAAACTACTCTTCCTTTTTTAGGTAAATACCTATACATTTCCACCCTCTCTTCCATACATTATAGTAACCGCAGTATTAGCGGGAAATGATAAAGGAGGTCATCTCATGTACGGATACTCATATTGTTATCCAACTTGTTCATATCCTTCCTACGGTTATGGCGGTTCTTGTGGCGGGTCTGGACGCGGCTTCGCCTTAATCGTTGTGTTGTTTATTCTTTTAATTATCGTTGGTGCTGCTTGCATTCGCTAATGTAAAACGAAACAACTATGGAAAGAAAAAGACGGCTTTGCCGTCTTTTTCTGTTTATCACATACATAACTACTCTATAATAGAACGATTTCCAAAATGCCTACCCTTTCTTGCCGATGACTTTTTCCATCTCCTTTGGTAGACTAAAGAGGAAAGGAGAGATTACATATGCTTACAATGAAAGATGTTATTCGCGAAGGAGATCCTATTTTGCGCAACGTTGCAGAAGAGGTGTCATTACCGGCAAGCGAAGAAGATACAACTACCTTAAAAGAAATGATTGAATTCGTAATAAATAGCCAAGATCCTGAAATGGCTGAAAAATATAGTTTACGCCCTGGAATCGGATTAGCGGCTCCGCAAATCGGTGTTTCAAAAAAAATGATTGCAGTTCATGTAACCGATGCGGATGGTACATTATATAGCCATGCATTATTCAATCCAAAAATCATTAGCCATTCTGTTGAACGTACATATTTACAGGGTGGTGAAGGCTGTCTATCTGTAGACCGCGAAGTACCTGGTTATGTTCCTCGTTATACAAGAATTACAGTAAAAGCAACTTCTATTAACGGCGAAGAAGTAAAATTGCGTTTAAAAGGTTTACCAGCAATCGTATTCCAACACGAGATTGACCATTTAAATGGCGTTATGTTCTATGACCATATCAATAAAGAAAATCCTTTTGCCGCTCCTGATGATTCCAAACCTCTAGAGCGATAATAATAAAGAGGCGGAAGTTAATCTTCCGCCTCTTTATTATGAAATGGGTTCCATATTCACTTATAGCAATCCAGCCCACTTTAGTCCATGATATATACCGTCTTCACTAACATCCTTTGTCACATGATTTGCAAGTTTTTTCAAGTCTTCATGGCCATTTCCCATCACAATACCTGTGCCAACGGCTTCGATCATTTCTAAATCATTTAAACCATCTCCAAATGCATACACTTGATCACGATTAAAACCTAACTTTTCAATGTATTTCTCAATTCCTTTTGCCTTAGAACCACCATTCGGAATGATATCCATTGAATATGCATGCCAACGAATAAAATGAAAATCTGGATAATGATTAATAAACTTTTCCTCTTCATTTACTTCACAAAAAAGTAGTGTTTGATAAATATTACGTTCCTCATAAAAATTAGGCTCATATGGTGGATGCTCAAAGTTTAAGCTTCCAAAGCCTTCTTTCACATAATCATGATATTCCACTGATGCTCTCATATCTTGATGGTCAAGATATACAAGTGGATATCCTTCTTGTTTTGCAAACTGAGTAAACTTATGTAAAGCATCTGGATGTAACGGATTATTAAATATTATCTCATCTTCAAAGACAACGTATTGTCCATTAAAACTAACATAATTATGTATATCAAGTTCCTTACGAATATCTTCGAACATAAATGGCGCGCGCCCTGTCGCAATTGCTACATGTACACCTTTTTCTTGTAACTGTTTTACTGCATCTCGTGTAGATTGTGGAATTTTTTTATCATGATCTAATAATGTTCCATCAATATCAAAAAAGACAATTTTATCATTCATTTGTCAAAATCCTTTCTGGCACTCTATATTCCTATTTTGAATATCACTTTTCAAATTCTAAAAAAAAGTATAACATATTAAACATCTGTGAAGAAAGCGTTCCCTTTCTGACCTTATTTGTAAACTTTGCATATATATATTAGTAAAACATGTGGATACTTGTTCGGATGAATTTTCTTTTCCATTCTTCCTCATACTATACCTATAACTAACGGCTACTAATCGTTACTATAGAATAACTTTCACTGTATGGGAAAGGACAAGACTCACCATTCACTTTTGTCCTATCTCTTATATCAGAGATAGAATTTTCACTAGTAATATGCATGTTTAAAATAAGGAAAGGAAGGAGTAATCATGCTGAAGAAGCTGAAGAAAAAGCTCAAGCGTTATTTAAACGGTCTAGTCCGTAAAAAGACAATCGCTTAAATTGTGCCCATTTCGGGCTTTTTCTTCATTCTCATTCGAAAAAACATGAAAATCGTGACTGTTTGCTTTATAATAAGTAACAGATAATGCAAAACATAGACAAGGAGAGGTTTTCCAAATGATTTTTAAAGTATTTTATCAAGAAAAATTAACTGAGGTTCCAGTACGTGAAAATACAAAAGTTTTATATTTAGAGGCTACGTCTGAAAAGGATGTTCGTACAAAATTAAATAAGTTCGCATATAATATCGAGTTTGTTCAGTCTGTTACTGGCGCTCATCTTGAATATGAAAAAGAAAACGCTGATTTAACATTAGCGGAAATCGTATAGCGATATGAAATTTCTAAAAAACGACCAAGTTGCTGTATTTGCTCTCGGTGGGCTTGGTGAAATCGGTAAAAATACATACGCTGTTCAATTTCAAGATGAAATTATTATAATTGATGCTGGAATTAAATTTCCAGAGGACGAACTTCTCGGAATCGATTATGTAATACCAGACTACACTTATTTTGTGCGAAACGAAGATAAAATTAAAGGGTTATTCATTACACATGGTCACGAAGATCATATCGGCGGAATCCCTTACCTATTACGTCAAGTGAACATCCCGATTTACGGCGGAAAATTAGCAATTGCACTCATCAAAAACAAATTAGAAGAACACGGCTTACTTCGTAAAGCAAAACTTTACGAAATTCAAGAAGATGACGTTATTAAATTCAAAAAAACGTCTGTATCCTTCTTCCGTACAACTCACAGTATTCCAGATTCGTACGGCGTTGTTGTGAAAACACCTCAAGGTCAAGTTGTTCATACAGGTGATTTCAAATTTGATTTCACACCAGTTGGTGAACCAGCTGATTTAACAAAAATGGCTGAAATCGGTAAAGATGGCGTGCTATGTCTATTATCTGATAGTACGAACAGTGAAGTTCCAAACTTTACTATGTCTGAGCGTCGCGTTGGTGATAGCATTCAAGACATTTTCCGTAAAGTAGACGGACGGATTATATTCGCAACCTTTGCATCAAATATTCACCGCTTACAACAAGTTATTGAAGCTGCTGTTGAAAACAACCGTAAAGTAGCTGTGTTTGGTCGAAGTATGGAAGCAGCGATTGAAATCGGACAAAACCTTGGTTATATTCGTTGCCCGAAAGATACATTCATAGATGCATCTCAACTAAACCGCTTACCAGCTAATAAAGTTGTTATTTTATGTACAGGTAGTCAAGGTGAACCGATGGCAGCACTTTCACGTATTGCAAACGGTACACACCGCCAAATTCAAATTATTCCTGGAGATACAGTTGTTTTCTCTTCTTCACCAATTCCAGGAAATACAATTAGCGTAAGTCGTACAATTAACATGTTGTACCGCGCTGGCGCTGATGTAATTCACGGGAAACTTTCAAATATCCATACAAGTGGACACGGTGGACAAGAAGAACAAAAGTTAATGTTACGTCTAATTAAACCGAAGTACTTCATGCCAATTCATGGTGAATATCGTATGCAGCGTATGCACATGAACATAGCAAATGATTGTGGTATCCCTGAAGAAAATTGCTTCATTATGGATAATGGCGATGTTCTTGCTTTACGTTCTGATGAAGCTAGCGTAGCTGGAAAAATCCCATCTGGTTCGGTCTACATTGATGGAAACGGTATTGGGGATATCGGCAATATCGTATTACGAGATCGTCGTATCCTTTCTGAAGAAGGACTTGTAATTGTAGTTGTAAGCATTGATATGAAAGAATTTAAAGTTGCAGCAGGACCTGATATCATCTCACGCGGTTTCGTTTACATGCGTGAAAGCAGCGATTTAATCAATGATGCACAAACATTAATTACAAATCATTTAGAAAAAGTAATGGAGCGTAAAACAACACAATGGTCTGAAATTAAAAATGAAATTACAGACACATTAGCTCCATTCCTATATGAGAAAACGAAACGCCGTCCAATGATTTTACCAATCATTATGGAAATATAAGAAAAAGGACAATGCTATGAAGGCATTGTCCTTTTCTTTTCTCTTATCTTAAAAAGTGTTTAAATCGATCCACTTCATCGTCATGACCAATGACAATTAATATATCTCCTGCTTGAATATTCTCCGTAGCCCGAGGAGATACGATAACTTCTTTACCTCGTTTAATTGCTACAATATTCAATCCAAACTTCGCACGAATATCTAATTCAATTAAAGAGTGCCCATCAATTTTTTTATTCGCAATAATCTCTACAATACTATGCTCATCTGAAAGCTCAAGGTAGTCTAAAACATTGCTTGATGCAATATTATTAGCAATCCTTTTCCCCATATCACGTTCTGGATGCACAATATGATCTGCACCTATTTTACTTAACACTTTTTCATGATAATCATTTTGAGCTTTTACAGTAATATTTTTTACACCCAATTCTTTCAAAATCAAAGTAGTTAGAATACTTGAATTTAAATTATCTCCAATAGCAACGACTACGTGATCAAAATTTCGAATACCAAGGCTTTTTAATACCATCTCATCTGTTGAATCTGCAATTACAGCATGCGAAGCTATATTTGCAAATTCATTAATTTTATCCTCATCTGAGTCGATTGCCATTACTTCCATACCTAATTGAGCTAGTTCTCGGCAAATACTTCCACCAAAGCGACCAAGTCCAATGACAGCAAATTCTTTTTCTTTCTCACCCACAGGAATTCCTCCAATAACTTCAAGTACTATTTATTTTCAGTGTAACACACTTTATATGCGTCACAAAAACTGTAATTAGCTCTTATTTTTGTTTTTGTATATAAAAATATTGTTGCAAGTAAAAAGCGATACCAACAAGTAACATAGCAAATACAAATATATTTCCAAACGAACTAAATGTTTCAAAAACGAATAATAATGTTTCTTGACCAAAAAAGGCAAATAGAAGCTGTATGAATGCAAATAACAACGCCCATATGTAATGATGTTGATGGAATAAATAATGCGTTGCACCTAAAAAAGCAATAAACGAAAAGATAAAAATCCACCAATTTTCTAAAAATAGTTGCCAACTAGAAAATTGATATCCATTTACTAATATCGCAATAAGCGCGATAACTGCCATCGTCGGCACACTCCAAAATAATGCCCGTCCTCTAAAGAAACGAGTGCCTTTAACATCACCTTTTTCATGTGCAATATATGTTAGTACTACTGTGCTTATATACAAAACAGAAAGAATTGTTAAAACGATAATAAGCCAAAAATGTAATTGATAATATTCATGTTCTATATTTGTCACGATTGCAGCTAACATGCATGGAATTAACATTCCCGTCCAACCATCTACTTTTCTTTCATTCCAAAAGACCGTATTACCAATCCTTATTCCTAACAACATAAAAATAATGATACCCAATACAAATAACGTAGTTTTATTCCCTACTAAACTCGTTGAGAAAGCAATTAATCCAATAAATAAAAAGAGCACAAACCCATTCATAATTTCTAGTACAGGTGATAAGTATCTCTTCACCCATTTGTATGTTTCGTCATATTCATTATTATCTACTAAACGATAGGCATAAAAACTTATCCCAAAATAAACCGCCGCAATAATAACATACGCATATAAGACGAAACATAAAATCGCACTGCTAATTTGCACGTAATTCCCCACCCTTTTTTCTATGTTTCACATTGATTTTACACACTTTTCATACTAAAAGTAAACATATATAAGTTAGTCAAATAATTAATAATGAGCAGTGGCTAAAAACCCCCTGCTCATTATTAAAACAGTCCAATTAACTTTATTCTTTCATTTGTATGTAAATGTCTAAAATCACTCTATACGAGCGTTACTTACACCTCATAACAAAAAGTTTTTTGGAACCTTCAATAAAGCGGAAGTTTTATTTTCTATTCCCTTTCCACTTTACATATTGGCCTAAAAATGTAATTGCCTTTTCAATCACTTCTTCGTCTGGTTTTAATTTTGCATGATGTAAACCATATTCTGAATTTACTCCAAGCCAAAACATAAATCCAGGGATTTCTCGAAGCATATAACCAAAATCTTCACCTGTCATTGCCTCAGTACATGTAATAACATTCATATCTGTTTGTTTATGTACAAATTGCATAAACTCTCTTGTTAACTCTTCATGGTTATATACTTGATGATACATTGCTCCGTAATCTATAATCGCCTCACACTGGAAAGAAGCTTCGATACCTGCAACAATTGCCTCAATTCTGCTTTTCACACGCTTCATTGATTCCACTGATAATGTTCGAATCGTTCCTTCTAAACGAGATTTTTCTGCAATAATATTTTGAACCGTACCACCTGTAATTTTCCCGATTGTAATTACTGCACTATCAAGAGGATTTACATTGCGACTAACAACGGATTGAAGCTGTGTAACAAGATGACTCGCTGCAACAATCATATCATTTGCAGTATGCGGATAGGCAGCATGGCCACCTTTCCCTTTTAAATCAATATATAATTCTGAAGTATTAGCAAATAACAGTCCTTCTTTCGTTGCAATTGTCCCTACAGCGTATTCTGGTGCAATATGAAGACCAAGAATTATATTTGGTTTCCATTCTTTTAACTCTTCACTTTCTAACATAGGAAGAGCACCGCCTGGTCCTTCTTCTGCTGGCTGGAATAGAAATACAAGGTCATCATCTATTCTTTCGCTCACAGCTTTCGTTAGAAGGCCTAAACCGATTGTTGTATGTACATCGTGGCCACATGCATGCATCATTCCTTCATGAATAGAAGCAAACTCATATCCAGTTTCCTCTGTAATTGGCAGACCATCTATATCTGCACGATAACCTATTATTTTTTCTGGATTTTTTCCATTTACTTTAACGATTACACCCGTTTTCCATGTCTTCACTTCCACAAATTCAAGAGAAAGTGTTCCTATATAATCTAAAATATACTGTTGTGTTTTCCATTCCTTAAATCCAATTTCTGGAATTCTATGTAGATCTCTACGAATTTGGACAAATTTGCTTACTGTCATTTTTGCACCTCTATCTATAAAAAGCGTAAGAGCCCATTTACGCTCTTACGCTTTTTTTACTTTTTATTTCTCTGGGTTTAATTGACGAAGCTCTTGTTTAATTTCTGTTTTTGCTTTTGTCTTCTCATCAATTTCTTTAATTACACGTGCTGGAGTACCTGCAACAACTGTGTATGGAGGCACATCTTCTGTTACAACAGCTCCTGCTGCTACAACTGCACCTTTACCAACTGTAACACCCTCTAAAACAACTACGTTTGCAC
Organism: Bacillus sp. MYb78; assembly: GCF_002975115.1. NCBI lineage: Bacteria > Bacillati > Bacillota > Bacilli > Caryophanales > Bacillaceae > Bacillus > Bacillus sp. MYb78. Next base: position 240,812 of record NZ_PCOB01000006.1, on the reverse strand, counting down.
CGATTACTACATCATCTTCAACGATAACTGGTTTTGCAGAAGGTGGCTCAATAACACCTGCAAGTACAGCACCTGCACCTACGTGACAGTTTTTACCGACTGTTGCACGTCCACCAAGTACTGCGTTCATGTCGATCATAGAACCTTCACCAATTACAGCACCAATGTTAATTGTTGCATTCATCATAATTACAGCGTTGTCACCAATTTCAACATGGTCACGAATAATAGCACCTGGCTCGATGCGAGCTTTAATACCTTTTAAATCAAGCATTGGAATTGCAGAATTACGACGATCGTTTTCTACAACGTAGTCAACGATGTGCTTATTATTCTCATCAAGAATTGTCTTAATTTCAGACCATTCTCCGAATAATACACCTGATTTTTTATTCACAAATGCTTGTACTGTCTCAGGGAATGTTACTTCTTTTAAATCCCCTTTTATGTATACCTTTACAGGAGTTTTCTTTTCACTTTTTTGAATAAACGAAATAATTTCGTTAGCGTCCATCATTTTCATTCTTGTTGCCTCCTAAATCCATTTATAATGTTACTCTACCAAACGAAAGAGCGAGTAGCAAGATAATAATCTTATTTTTCCCTTTGAATTTCTTCTATAATTTCTAAAAATGCTTGTACTTGCTTCAACTGCCTTGCCGAGTCACTTGTTAACAACCATGTTTCTCTCGTCAGTTGAACAGGTGTTTTATACATATTTTCCTGTACTTCCTTTAAAACAGTAGAAGGTAAAAGGGCGTAACCTATACCATTTAAAACAAGTTGTTTGCATGTTTCAATTTGGTCAACTACAATCGTTCGCTTAGGCGGATTAGAAAATAAACCATACCACCAATTTTGTATTTGTCCATAATAAGTTGAGTCACTTTTAAATTGAATGAACGGTCTATTTGTTTCTTTTAGCATCGAAATATCTTTTATTTCTTTATCAACTAAATACAGTTCATCTTCAAATAATTGTTGCTTTTGACCTTTATATTCTTGTGTTCCCCTCAGTATAGCAACATGAACGTCTCCTTCATAAAACTGCTTTTGCACTTCACTACTCCATCCAGTAAACAGCGATATCTTTACAGAAGGATATTTATGCACAAACTTTTTCAAAACAGGAGGGAGCCAATATTGACCAATAACTGATGCAACAGCTATTTTTAAAGTTCCATGAGTTTCCGTTCTAAAAACAGCTAGCTCACTTTTTATATCCTCTTCCTTTTGCAACATTTCTTTGGCATAATTTGCAACTTTTTCCCCTTCAGGTGTAATTGTCAATCCTTTTTGTGAGCGAATAAAAAACTTCATTCCCCATTGTTTCTCCATAGATTGTAATCGTTGACTCAGCGCAGGTTGTGAAACAAATAAACGTTCCGCCGCTTTTCTCATATTTGATTCCTGAGCTAACACAACCATCATTTGAAAATCATCAATTTGCAACTTTCTCCCTCTTTCCTTAGCTTCCATACACCTTATTCCATTAAGCTTTCATTCAGAAAATACAATTTTTCAGCGCAAACTTCCCTTATGTTTTATGTCTTTTTTAATATAATACATACACAAGTGATATGCACGAAAAAAAAGTGACTTCTTCGTTTCTATGAAGTCACTTTTCTCACGTTATCGATTATGTTGCCTTACTTTCTTATTCAACAATTTTAAAATAGCCCGACGTGTTAAAATCCCCTCAAAATAGCCTTCTTCATTAACAGCGCAAATAAAAGGATGATCAATTGTCATTTCTAAAGCTTTTGCAAATGAATCTTCTAATTTAAGAAAAGGTATATCTTCCTTCATCACCTGCTCTACTTTCATATCATCAAGTCTTTCAAACTCAATACGCTCTAATCCTAACATACCATCTAATATCATGGCCGTACTAATCAAACCATGTAATTTATACATTGGATCTAAGACAGGTATCGCCGAATATCCAGATTTCACAAGAACGAGTAAAGCATGTTCTAAACCATTTCCAATTTGGACATGAGCTACTTTTTCCGATGAAATCATTAAATCCTTCACAAGAATTTGTTGAAATTCGTCTTTCGGAATACTAATCATATTACATCCCCCATTTTCCCTTTTTCCTGCTTATGTTCACAACTCTATTCACATTTTATGACAGCGTTTTCATATTATTATTTTGTCCTAAATTTATTTCAATAAAATACAATCACACAGCTATTTTAGCATACAGCACAAAAAAAAGACTACCATTCCGGTAGCGCTTAATACCCTTTATTTTTTAATCTGTAAAATAACCTTGTGATTTTTTTATATTGCATCACATCTGTCTGTTTCAAACCATTCTCAATATCTGTAAGTTCCACAGCTAAAATTTCACTTGCGTAATTTTGCTGAAATAAAATATCTAGTAGTAAACTTTCTTCTTCCTTCGTTAAAACAACTTCCCTTTGCATATACCCCTCTCCTTACACTCGCATCGTTACTCTTATTATATAAAAAATTCAACCTATTTAATAGATGTAATATTCAGTTTTTATTAAAAGATATGTAGCAATCGTACACATACAAAAAAATTATTTCGTATATCGATTTGCATAACTAAACGCCGCATAAGCATCCGGCTTAATTTTTGCAGTTAATCCCATCGCTCGAATTTTTTCTGTCATATCTAAAATAAATTCTTTTGTTAAGCCATCATTCCCAATGTCTAAATGAATTTCCATTATGAATCCAGCCCCATCTTGAGCATAAGGATGCAATAACTCCCATATTGTTTGTATATGCGTAGGCGTAAATAGACATGCGATTTCTTGACTAAACTGCGTTTCTAAATATATTTTCTCACGTAAGGTCGCTGGCTTATCTTTTACTGATCTATGGTGTAAACAACCCCAGGCACCTTTTCCAACACGATGAATATGGATTGCTGTAATAAACCTCGTATCCTTTTGATGCGCTTGCGAGTCTGTCCCAATGGATAATCGATACAAATTTCGCGGATCCTTTTCAATGAAACTACAAATACGGTTAAAGACCATATCAAAATTTAAATGTCTCTCTGAAACATTGTAAAATTTATGTGCACCGTCCACAGAGTCACGTCCTTTCAATTAGACAGACTTTTCGTATTCTCATTGTATGGGACAAAAACTAAAATTATAACTTCCTATCCTTTATTCGTTTCAATATTTCGAATTACAAAGTGACAAACTTGGCACGTATAAATTACATTTTGATTAGATTGAGCCGTTAATACATGAATAATCTCAGCAGAACTTTGACAATTAGGACAAATCACAACTGGTAAACGTTCCATACGATAACCTCCTAGTTATATTTCTCCCGCTATTTGCAAAACCCAGCGATAGTGAGAAGTTTAGCTTCACATATTCACCCGGTTGACGGGACTACTTATCCACATGGATAAGCAAACTTGCACGGATTAAATTTTCATTTTAATACCATTGTAGGAAAAATAAAAAACTTCTATACATTATGCTAGAAAGTAATAGAACTAAAAAAGGTACTGCCATGTGGCAGTACCTTTTTTATATGTATCAAGAAATGATATCGTAAATCTCAATTGCAACCATGTCGATATTATCGAATTGATATACTTGAGGTTTTTCACCTTGTTGATACACTTCTAACTCATACATTTCACTTTTATCGAAAAATTTCACGCTACATTTGCGCTCACCGTTCACTTCAAAATAGCGTTGTGCTACTTCACCGCTTTCAGCTTGTTCTTGTAGACTAACAAGTCGAGTTAAAATTCCTTGGAGTAGAGACATGAAATCTCTCCTTTCTCTGATCTTCCTACCAATAGGTTTTACAGCTATACTCATTCTATCCGTCATAACAGAAAAAATGTTCCACACTCTAGGATAAAGGTTATTGGCCAGAAACTCAACTAAAAATTTGTCGAAATGCGAAGGAAAAAACAGAAAGAACATATTTCTCCTTCATTATTGCGGTTTTTATACTGGAAGAATATAATAAAAAACAGAAAAAAGGAGGAATTACAATGAAAAAAATTGAGGTTTATACACAACCCGATTGTCCGCCATGTGTTATTGTAAAAGAATTTTTGAAGCATAATAACGTTGCATATGAAGAATTTGACGTAAAAAAAGACGCTGCTGCTCGCAATCGTCTTTTATACGACTATGATTCTTATTCAACTCCAACAGTCGTAATTGATGGCGAAGTAGTTGCAGGTTTTCAAATTGAAAAGTTACAACAACTACTCAATATAGAATAGGAATAGGTAAATACCTATTCCTATTCTTATCCCGCTATTTGTAGGTAGTAAAACTCCCACCCACTAATTAAAAGTTTCACTTTATAATTGTTGCAACCTTTTTATTTCAGTTAAAAGTTCCTGACTTTCATGATATCCTGCTAACTTCCATTTATCTTGATCCCTTTTCAATGTTACAATTTGATATTGTCCACTTTTTGTCCGCTCATATACATATAAATTTTTATGCTCTTGATCATACGACATTTTCGTTTCTGAATTAAAAGAAAACGGCGCTTCTTTTGCCGGAAGTAAATATTCACCACTTTGTTTATCACTTCTGCTATTTTCATCTGTAAATACTTGAAGGAAATTATCTGTAAAATACGGTGATAACGTCTCTATCATCTTATTCATCGGCAAATGCTTCCCACGAATTGAAAACTGGGTTTCATAGCCTTTTTGTATCGTTGTAAATACTTCTTTCCGATCCACTTCCACTTCCTCTTTCCCTAAAACAGTCGTAACACTATAACCAACTAGAAAGGCAACACATACAAATAGAACAAGCCATATTCCATATTTCCTCATTTTTTCACCTTCCTTTTAAAAGAACTTGTCTTTGTAGTATTCATTGTAACAATGATTATGCAAAGAAAGGACAGATTTCGTTCGTAAAATCTTTACAACGATAGACAGCATTTTCATCACCATTTTCACTATTACCAATTTATGATAAAAACAAACAAAAAATGCACGAATCTCTTCGTGCATTAAAATAAAACATCTTCTTCATATAAATATTCATATGATAAATCTATAAATAAAAAGTTGTCATCATCTATTGGGAAAGAAAATGTTCGTACCATTTCGCCCGTTTCGATATCTGCATATAAATCTGAAAGCCTTGCCTTATTCTCAAAACGCATTTTCATGATATTCTCAAGAAAATACGGGCGCCAACTCCAGTTCTTCATATAATAATCCGGCATCACAATCCATTCTCCATCTTTTTTCATAACATTTCCTGATTGTTGGAAACCATCTTCATTACAAATAAATATGCGAAAACTATACTGTGATACACTTTGACTAAATTGTAATAACCAATCATTGATATCTTCATTCTTTTTTTGTTTTGATAAAACATCGCCAATGCGATCGCGTAACATCTCTGTTAAATTATAAATTTTTTGTAACTTCTTCTTTTCATGTTGAATAAACTGATGACATTCATTACCAAGTCGCTCTTTCAAAACATTCGTTTCAATAAAATCAGGTAAACATTCTTTCAAATAATTACCTTGATAATATCTTCCGCCGTTCTTCCAAGCATATTGCAGTTGATAAAAAGCATCTATTTCTTCATATAACAAAGTTGCACCAATTCTTCTAGCAAGTAATGATAAAGAATATAAAATATCTTGATAAGATTGTAAAAGTGCTGTTTGCCTTAAGTTCGTTAAATCTACTTTTAAAATATCAGGTGCTAACACGCTAATACGCTCTAAATTACTTGTGCCCGTTCCGACCTTATTAATCGAAATTTGAATACCATATGTACGATAATACATAAGCAAATGATTAAATTGCTCTATATCTTCTTTACATTCATGCTCTGTAATCTCTAAAACAATTTGTTTTAAATTTAAACCTTGTTCTTCATACCTCAATAAAAGTTGAAGCAAGCTTTCATCATCATCATTCATTAATACATTAGCATTTCGATGTATAAATAATAATAATTTTTGATCGCTTTCTAAATAACGATTTAAAGCTTTTTCTACTATAATATTATCCGCTTCCAGTTGAAATTCACTTGGAATCGAATCATCGTGAAAGAAAGAAGCTAAACTTTGTATGCCCTCTTCTGTTTGAATACGTCCTACTACTTCATATCCAATTACAGTATGCTCATCAGCACTAAAAATAGCTTGATAATAAGGAAGGACTTTATCCAAGTTACTCATTACATCTAATGCATCTATCAACGTGCTTCCCTCCCTTTACTTTTCAAAAATTATAACATGATATTTACGGAAAAATAATAAAAAATCCCTTCAGTTTTCCTGAAGGGATTAGAGGGGTAAAATGCTAAGGGGAATTAGCAATTCTACTATGAAGAAAAAAGAGGTCTTAAATATAACGTATATATGACCTCTTGTAAACACTTTTCTTTCATATGTCACAAATCCGTCACATTTAACCATAAAAAATGAATCAAACATTCATTTTTTATCCCTTTTAAAATGGATATTGATGTAAATGTTGTCCTCCATCCATTGTCATGCAAGTTCCATTTATGTACGCCGCTTCATCTGAGCATAAATAATAAGCTAGACCAGCGATTTCTTCTGGCGTACCCAGCCTTCCAAGCGGAACACTTTGTATCGTACGCTTAGCCATTTCTTCTGAAATCCATAATTTATCAGCACCGCCCGTACGTTCAATTGGTCCTGGCGCGATAGCGTTAACTCGTATTCCATATTTACGCCCCCACTCAACAGCGAGCGTCTTCGTCATCGCTAATACCCCTGCCTTCGCTGCAGCCGAATGAATCACTCCTGGACCTGCATCCCATGCATACGTTGCTACCATGTTAATGATATTCCCTTTTATACCTTTTTCAATCCAATATTTTCCGACAGCATGAGTACAGTAAAACGTACCGTTTAACACAATATTAATGACTGAATTCCAGCCATTCACAGATAAATCTTCTGCTGGACAAATAAAGTTTCCAGCTGCATTATTTATTAAAACATCAATTCTACCAAACTTCTCATCAATCTGTTCAATCATTTTCTGAATGTCATCCGTATTTCTTACATCCATTTGTACAGGTAATACTTGCCCTGGAAATTGTTCAATTTCCAACTTTGTTTCCTCTAGTTTTTCTTTTGTACGTCCTGTAATAACAACTCGTGCCCCTTCTTTTGCAAAGCGATTCGCCATTCCTTTTCCCATTCCACTCGATCCACCTGTTATAATAACTACCTTTTCTTTCACATACATCCCCTCCAAAAAATGAATACACATTCATTTTATCACTTTATTTAATAGAAATCTTTATATTTTTAAACTTTTCTGATATTTTAATGTAAAGAACTTTCTTTTTATTCATTTTTTTCGTAATCTATACTAATTTTTTATTATGTAAAGTATATTTTTAAATAAACTGAAAGGAGATTTGAGTAGCCTGTAAATGGAATAAAAACATTGAGGTATACTCATATTTTTATGACGCACATTACAAGAAGAAATTTTTTGAAAATTGGTATGCGTACTTGTCTCTATTCATTTATAACCAGTGGCATCGGATACTACTATGCTAAATATATAGAACCCCATTTCATTTCTTTTACACAGCACACATTAAAATCACAACTCATCCCAAAAAGTTTTCATGGTATGAAAATTCTTCAATTCAGCGATTTACATCTCGGATACTATTTCTCGCTTCAACATTTATCTCAAGTTGTTTCTAAAATTAATGCTGTAAATCCAGATATTGTCCTTTTTACCGGAGATCTCATTGATAATTATCAAACGTATACTGACACTCCTTTTGTCGCATCCATTTTAAAAAATATACAAGCCCCCTTCGGTAAATTCGCTATTTATGGTAACCATGATCACGGTGGATATGGAACTGAATACTATGAGCACATCATGCGTGAATCAGGATTTGAACTATTGCTAAATAGTGAAAAAAGAATTCTTCTAATGGATAATAGTGAAATTTCTATTTTCGGTCTCGATGATATACTACTAGGCAAACCAAAAATAGAGAAAACATTACAACATGCACGGCAAAATACTTATAACATCGTTCTTGTTCACGAGCCAGATATCGCGCCGCAAATTTCCAAATATCCAATCAACTTGCAACTTTCTGGTCATAGCCATGGCGGACAAGTACAAATTCCTTTTTTAGGGGCTATTATTACACCATCACTCGCCAAAGACTATATTGAAGGCTTCTATACGATGCAGGATTTAACTCTCTATGTCAATCGAGGTCTTGGAAGAACACGTGTCCCATTTCGTTTCATGTCAATACCTGAAATCACAATTTTCACACTCCAACATTCGTAATAATTCGCCTATTTTCTTACATATCCTTTCTTGTACGCGCTCATCCATGTTTCGTTTACCATATGATAAAAGTGAGTCCAATAAAGGAGGTATGTTCATGTATCCATATTATCAACCAATTCCAGTCCGTTCAGCACCTATTGGTCCAGTAGGCGACTCACGCTTCTTCCCGTTTTTTGGCGTTCCCTTTCTAGCTGGAATTGCTGGTGGATTGCTCGGCGGAGCATTAGCTTTCGGCCCTCGACCATTTTATCCACCTTATCCACCACCTTTCCCGCCGCCAGCACCTTATCCTTGTTACGGTGGACCATGTCAGCAACCATACTATTACTAGGTTAAAGTAACGATTCTTTCAAATATTATTCTCTCAACGAGCCATCTCATTACACGCTTATAATAAAACTATTGTTTCTACTCATCCTTCCATTTTTGGAGCATATGAGTAGAAAAAAGTAAAAACCTCTTATGTCCATAAGAGGTTTTTACTTTTTTTCATTATTCAGCGTCTGTATTTTGATACGCCATCTTAAACAACTTCACTTGGCTATCAATTTCTTCTGTACTATCATTAATAACATAATAGTAATCACCATCTTTATTTTGTTCACGTGTTTTCACATTATCAGCTAATGTAAGCTGTAAAATCGCCTTAATTCGTGCCTTCATTTCAATATCTAATATCGGGAAAGATATTTCCACTCGCTTCTCCATATTTCGCGTCATCAAATCAGCTGAAGATAAATATATTTTCTCCTCCCCATTATGATGGAAATAATAAATACGGCTATGTTCTAAATATCTTCCAACAACACTAACTACACGAATATTTTCACTTACATTTGGAATACCAGGTCGTAGGCAACATGTTCCTCGAACAATGAGCTCTACCTTTACTCCAGCTTGTGATGCTTCGTACATTTTTTTTATTAACGGTTTATCTGTTAATGAATTCATCTTAGCGATAATATATCCATTTCCATATTGCCTATGATAACGGATTTCTTCATCTATTAAATCCATAAATTGCTCTCTTATATCAAATGGAGCAACCGATAAATGATGAAAATGTGGCTTTGTTGTATAACCACTTAAATAATTAAAGAAATTGGTTGCATCGACCCCAAAATCTTTTCTTGATGTAATATATCCAAAATCAGTATATAACTTCGCTGTTGCATCATTATAGTTCCCAGTTCCGAGATGTACGAACCTTTCGATTTTTCCGTTTTTTCTCCTTACAACTAGCGTAATTTTACTATGTGTTTTCAAGTGACTGACACCGTAAATAACATGACAGCCTGCCTGTTCCAATTCTTTAGCCCAGTGAACATTGTTTTCTTCATCAAACCTTGCCTTTAATTCAACTAATACCGTCACTTGTTTTCCCTTTTCAGCCGCTATCTTTAACGCCTGAATAATCGGTGAATCACCACTTACACGATATAACGTTTGTTTAATCGCAAGTACATTCGGATCGTCTGCCGCATCACGGACAAAATCAACTACCGGCTGAAATGATTCAAAAGGATGATGTAATAAAATATCATGCTCAATTGCTTTTTCAAATACATCTTCTTCATCACCTAAATCTTGAGGCGGTTGCGGAATAAGAGCTGGATATACAAGATGTTCATATAAAGGAGCTAGTTTTTTATATAAAGAAAACAAACATGTTAAATCTAATGGACCATCCATTATATATACATCTTCATCTTTTACTTCCAGAACCTCATATAATAACGCTAATACTCTTTCATCAATGTGTTCTTTCCCAACCTCTAAACGAACAGCAGCCCCCCACTTACGCTTTTTTAATTCTTTTTCAATTACCTTTAATAAATCTCTCGCACCTTCTTCATGAATCGTTAAATCTGCATTGCGTGTAATACGGAAACGAGTAACAGATGATACTGTATATCCCGTAAATAATTTATGAGTAAAGCTACTAATTACGTCTTCTAATAAAATAAATTTATGCTTTTGCCCTTCGCTCGGTAAAATTATGAAGCGCTCAAGTAATGAAGGAACTTGCACAATTCCTAATTTCGTCCTGTTTTCTTCTTCCGCTTGCTTCTCATCATATAAAAGAGTAGCCAAATTCAAACTTTTGTTTAATAACATTGGAAATGGGCGATATGCATCAATAGCTACAGGAGTTAACACCGGAAAAATTTGCTCATCAAAATACTCTTCTATAAATTCTCGCTGCTCTTTCGTCAAATCATTGAATGTTAAACGTTCAATTCCCTCTAACTCAAGCGCTGGTAATACATAATTTTTAAATGTATCATATTGTACTGTCATTAGTGCATGGGCTTTTATCGCAATTTTATTTAATTGCTTTTTTGGTGTTAAGCCAGCTTTATTTTCTGGTTGATTAAATCCAGCACTCACTTGATCCTTTAATCCCGCTACACGTACCATAAAAAATTCATCTAAATTCGAACTAAAAATACTAATAAATTTCAATCTTTCCAAAAGTGGATTATTTGCATCTTGCGCTTCTTGTAAGACACGTTCATTAAATGCTAACCAACTTAACTCTCGATTATTGTAATAAGCTGTATCATTTAAATTTACTGCATTCCCCTTCAATAATTCCATTCTCTTCACACTTCCCCTTGAAACTTTTTTACTATAATTTAGTTGCTTTTATTTTAGCAAATTACAATATTATAAAGTGTAAATTTTTTGTAAAGACATCCGTACAACCTAATGTTTTAGTTCAAATAACAAGTTAATATTCGTTTTTAATACTCTTTCTAACTGTTTTTTTTGTTTTTCAGCTTGCACTTTTTCCGCTAATGCTGATTGTTCGCATAAAACTTTAAACGTTAACCCTTCTTCGTTTTCTGTTATAGATATGGTATCAACAAGCGATCGTTGCCTTACATTTAAAGTAGCTGAAAATTGTAAAACAGCTCCTAACAGGCGGATTTTTTTTTGTTCGCTTTTATCAAACCAACCTTCAAATGGTGATAAATGTTGTTTAAATAACATTTTTGATTTATACGATGCAATAAGTGCTAGCCTTACTCGATCTTTATGCATCATGCCATCAATTGTCTTATTCGCTAATAAATAAAACGTATGTAAACGGCTCGCTTCTTCGTCTATATATTTGCCTATATTAAATACTTTCGCTGCTTGATGGAACACTTCCCAGTCTTTTATTGACATAGAAATAAGCCCTATTTCCTCAAGTTGTTTGCAAATTAGTCTTCCATGTTTAATAAGTTGAATTACAAATTCCATATCCATTTCGTATTCATGTGATAGTAAATGCAAACTTTCTTCAACTACGTTCGGATAATATGAAATCCCCAAATCTTTTGTCAACTCTTCATAGAAAACACCTTCTCTTAACCCTTTTCTACTTAATACAAATGCCGGTGCCTCTATAACATGAACAAGTGTATGAAATACTTCAACCGCTGGAATAATCGTATCCGCTCGATCTTTTGCCAATCCTTCCAATTTCTGAAGTTCTATGAACGACAATTTTTCTAATTCATCTTTTACATTTTCAATATCTTCTTCTTTCATCTTGTATAAATGTAATCCTGCTATAGGATAACATATTAAATTTTGATGGATTTTTACTAAGTTCCTCGCACTACCACCAATTGCAATAAGAGGCAATTTCTTATTGCTTAACCATGGTAACGTTCGAAATTGAAACTCTAAATACCGTTGCATTCCTTCTAACTCATCTTTAGTAGGAATATCACCTTTAATAAATTGTTGCTTTAAAGAAAGTGCCCCAAAAGGAAAACTATGGTACTCTAAAATCTCTCTATTTATAAAGTATGTAACTTCCGTACTTCCCCCACCAATATCTACCGTTATTCCTTCTGAAAACGATGTAGAATTCATAACCGCCAAGTATCCGTAACGCGCTTCCTCATACTCTGATAATACTCTAAGAGTAAAGTCCGTTTGTCCTTCAATAAGCTTTTTAATTTCCTCTTGATTCTCAGACTGTCTAATTGTTGCTGTTGCAACACAAAGTACATGATGCAACTGATGGAACCTTGTACTTTCTTGAAATTGAAATAATGTCTGTAATAATACTTCTAGTCCCTCTTCATTCAACACACCATCAATTAAGTAATTCCTTAACCTAGCAACCACTTTCGTATTTTCAATCTCTTTATAAAAACCTCCATTTTGCTTTTCATAAATAACTAAACGCATTGTATTAGATCCAATATCTATAATGGCATACTGTTGTTTTAATATTTCTTTCAAACTTCTCACTCTTTCATTATCAAATTTCAAAAACATATTCTATTACTATTATACAAAATAGTTGTTTTTTGTAACAATATTGCTTTAATATTGAAAATATATACAATCACTTTTTGCATATAATAAAAACCTCTTTTATTTATGGTATAATAATGAAAAATTGAAAGGAGATTCAATATGAAACCTTCACAACCACAATCTCAATTACAAAACCAACATTCTATTAATCGACTAGCTCAATCTATTTTCGTTGTGAATCGTCATGCTAAAGCAGCTACTAATCCTAAATATTTATACTGGTTAAAAAAGACAGCTTTAGAACGTTTGATTGCTGAAAAAAAAGCAATTAAAGAAGGATTACATTTTTCTAGAAACCCACGTTTTAGCCAACAACAATCTGATGTCCTTATACGTTTAGGCGATTATTTTTTCCACATCCCTCCTACGAAAGAAGATTTTCGAATTCTACCGCATCTTGGTCATCTTGAATCCTCCTATCGAAATCCGAAAACAACCTTATCTTTAACAGTAGCAAAAAAAACACTTCAAGATTATATTGGTCCTGAAGCATTGAAACAAGAAAAAAAATTAAGTGAACCTGTTCCATGGTATAGTCGTACTTATACAAAAAAATAAAACAGTTTGGCCAAGTCTAGGCCAAACTGTTTTATTTTTTCTCTTCTTTAATTTTAATATTTGCTTGTTTATAAAAAGCTACTTTTTCTGTATTATAAGACTTTGTGAATTCATTAAATTTATCTTTTTCTGACTCAATATCCTTATAAGATTGATTTACTACTTTTACTTTTTCACTAATATCTTTTAATTTAGTACCTTTATCTTGTAACATTGTGTATAACTCTTTTTCTTGTTTTAAAGATTTATTATAGCTGTCATACATTTTATTAAATGAATCGTGTCGTTTCTCATAGGTGCTTTTCACTTTATCAGCTTGATTTTTCAACTTATTATCTTCAATTTTCTTCACATACTTATCAGCTGACTTCACTTCTTCTTGCGCTTTATTTAAAGCCTCTTTTTCTTTTGTAAGTACTTTTTCTCGTTCAGTTGTATTCTTTGCTGCTTGATTCAATTTTTCTTTAACAGTTTGATTATTATCTTTTCCTTCTTGCACAATCTGGTTATATAATTCTTGTCCTTCTTTCTCTAAAGCCTCAAGTTTTTTTGCATCTTCAAACATTGTTTTTTCTTGTTTAGCAGCGTTTTCAAACGCTACATATAATTCTTCTTCTGGTTTCGGTCCAAAACAACCGGCTAATAAAGTCATTGATAATGCAGTTATAATTGCTAATTTACTATATTTCAACATCTCTTCCTCCTATTTATAAACGACCATCGTGTAATATAAAAAAGTTATAAAATATGTAATTGTTCTATACACTCGCATCTTTTTTACGAAGATCATTAATATTGTTTGTACGAATTATTACTTAATATTACATTATTCTTTTTGAAGTATTTAGCAGTTCCATATCCATCTTTAAGTATAGTTCTTCGTGTTTTTTAAAACCTGTTCACACTATGTATTACCTTAATGGCCACAGAATTTCACCTCAGTCTTAATAAGACTATAATAGTTCACCTGATAAAAGGTGATCGTTCCGCTCTCACGTCTATCATTCCCTTTCCAGCTTTCTATCAAATAATCTCTTTGTTCATTTTACACAGTACAATCGATATCTCGCAACAACTTACAAATATTCTTTTCATTTCCTAAAAAGGAAAAGTGTAGAGCTTGCTTTCCTCTACACTTTTAAAATAAAACACATTGTGCAAATTGCATTGGCACTACCATCATAATTATATGCTTATTTCATATATTTTTAAAGACTTTTATTACAAACGCAACGTTTTTTGTAATAAAAGTCAAAAAAATGTTACAAATAAAACTTCTTCCTATCATATATCTTCAAATCGAAGCTTCACTCATTTTCTTGCAAATTTCTATACTGATACAATTGATTTTGCGACTTTCTCAACAGTTCTTCAAACGTTTTTCCTTCTACTGGATAGCTAGCTGCTCCAAATAAAAGAGTGACACTGAGTAAATCACCTTCTATTTCACTTTCAATATTTTTCATTAATCTGTTTGTTATTGTTGATGTTTCATGACCATTATCAATTGCTACAATAACATACTTATTTTCATCCCACTTTGTAACAACATCTCCCTTCCGAATTGTCTTTACAATGGTACTCTCTAATTTTTGTACTAACACTCCCAATTTTTTTTCTTGCAACGTGTCTTTTAATCCTTCCCATTCTTTTACAGAAAGAATGTAAACTGTAATATTACGGGAATCTCTTTCAGATAAAGCGGCTACTTTCCCAAAAAAATCAACAACAAAATCGTTGCTTGCCATTCCTCCTCCTTCCACATTCATACGCTTGTTCGCTCTTTTATCGTACCAATGTCCAAAATAATAACTTAGTATCATTTGCAATATATAAATAATAAAGACGGTATAAAATGATCGTGAATCCAGTTTTGCAATTACATCCTGAAGTGCAATCCATTCTGTAACTGCCACTGTATTTCCAAGTAATAATCCACTAATTTTCCCTTTATGTTTCATACTTCTCCCCCTTTTATACCAATATATGTTTCTATATCAATAATGTTTTTCTACAAAATAAAAAATGTACATATGCAATGTACATTTCTGCTTAAGCTTGTATACCTTTCCTACTCTATTTCATATATATAATATATAACTTTTATAGAAAGGAGTAATCTATATGCTACAAAAAGAGAATCTATCAGATGCTATGCGTTTACTAGCTGGTTTTCTATTATCATTAAAATTATTATTTACCTCTTTCGGCATACACTTTATTACAAACGATCAAATCGACGCTATTGTTAATGTTGTTTCATTTTTATTTATTCTATACTTTGGCTACAAAAATAACTATGTAGGAAAAAAAGGAATAGAGCAAAAGAAAATACTCAAAAAACACAACCTTCACTAAAAAAGGAACCTTTTGTACAGGTTCCTTTTTATCATTGCCGCACAACAACTTCATTTGTTTGCAGTGGACCATATGATATCTCTTTATCTTGAAATGTATATGTAGCCTGAAAGAATGCTTGTTTAAGAGCTTTATCTTTATTAGCTTTTATTTTGCAACGTAGTTCCACCTTTTCATTTGGTAACAAATCATCAATTCGCCACCTTACAAGCTGGAATAAAAACTCACTTATCCCCTTATCAACTTTTAAAGAATTAGGAATATAAGCAAAGTAATCTCGAATCATATGACTTACAACAACTCTCGAAATCATTTCTACCCCTTTATTTTCCACTTGAATTCGCATAATAAGTATGTCGTTTACATCGTAGGTCAATTCATACGAAAATTGTTCTGTATACATACTACCAATTTGCAATGTAACGGCTACTTGAGGAAATTCATTTTCCTTTTTCGATCCGTCAATCCACAATACTGGTTGTAGCGGTATTGAATACTTTCCTGTATCCGAAATTCGTCCCCATATTTTCATAATATATATTCACCTCATTTCAGATGTACCATACACACAATGAATTCCCCAACTTACTAAAGCTTGCTACAAGTAATGTTTAATATTTCTCTTCCTTTTATCCTATTCGACAATATGAAGAAAAAACCATTTTTCATCTATTAACAGAAGGTGTTCTTTATGAAATTTTTTTACAATTTACTTCATTTCCTTTATAGCAATATTCGTATCGCTCACTCGTTCTCTACTCATATGAAAGAATATTTTGACGGAAGAAAAAATTTGCCTTATAGTCAAATTTGACTATAATATTCTTTATGGCATATTAGTGCACTTATGGAAAAGAAATTAAAATCAACTATACATTTAAATTTTTTTCCACTGCACTCAAAACTTGATATAGTTTACTTATTTCTAAAGGAGGGTTATATTTGGAAACTCAACCATTAAAAAAAGACACCAACAAGACAAAATTTGTTGTTGCTGGTTTGCTGCTTGGTATATTAATGGCCGCAATGGATAATACAATCGTTGCAACCGCAATGGCAACAATCGTTGGAGACCTAGGAGGCTTTGATAAGTTTGTTTGGGTCACATCAGCTTATATGGTAGCAACAATGGCAGGGATGCCTATCTTTGGGAAACTTTCTGATATGTACGGGCGGAAACGTTTTTATATTGGGGGCCTCATTCTTTTCTTATTCGGTTCTGCGCTTTGCGGAACAGCTTCAAGTATTGAGCAATTAAGTATTTATAGAGCTATTCAAGGTATCGGTGGTGGTGCCCTTATGCCTATCGCCTTTACAATTATGTATGATATCTTCCCACCAGAAAAACGTGGGAAGATGACAGGGCTATTCGGTGCTGTTTTCGGGACATCTAGTGTATTCGGTCCTTTATTAGGTGCTTATATTACAGACTATATAAGTTGGCATTGGGTCTTCTATATTAATATTCCATTAGGACTTATCTCCTTTTTCTTCATTACTAAATACTACAGTGAGTCTCTAGAATTTAGAAAACAAAAAATTGATTGGGCTGGTGCTATTACACTTGTCATAAGTATCGTTTGCTTAATGTTCGCATTAGAACTTGGTGGTAAGGAATATGCCTGGAATTCCACTGTAATTATTGGCTTATTTACAACAGTAGTTATTGCGCTTATTATTTTCTTCTTTGTAGAAAGAAAAGCAACCGAGCCTATTATTTCGTTCCATCTATTTAAAAAACCTTTATTCGCAGCTAGTCAAGGAGTTGCCTTTTTCTATGGTGCTGCTTTTATTATCTGTACAGTTTATATTCCAATCTTCATTCAAGGTGTTCTTGGAGGTTCGGCCTCTAATGCTGGATTAATTTTAACACCAATGATGGTTGGTTCTGTAATTGGAAGTCAAACAGGAGGACAATTAGCTTCTCGAACAAGTTATCGTAACATTATGATGGTATCTGGTGTCTTCTTCGTTCTTGGTATTTATTCATTAAGTACTTTAACAATGGACACACCTCGTTTACTCGTAACACTATTTATGATTCTCGCTGGGCTTGGTGTTGGCTTCTCATTCTCAGTATTAAGTATGTCTTCTATTCACAAGTTAGAAATGCGAGACCGCGGTTCGGCGACATCAACAAACTCATTCTTCCGATCACTCGGTATGACTCTTGGTGTAACGATTTTCGGTACAATTCAAAATCATATTTTTACAGATAAACTAAACTCTGTGTTCCCCCCTGAACTAGCAAAATTAGCTCCAAAAGGCGGAGACACAAGTTTCTTATTATCACCAGGCGCTACCGCAAAAATTCCTGTTGAAATATTAGCGGGTATTAAAGAAGCTCTCGCTACATCTATTGCGAACACATTCTTCTGGGCAATCATCCCGGCTGTACTAAGTGTTATTTGTATTTTACTAATGGGAAATGAACGCCTCTTTACAGGCCCTAAAAAGAAAGAAAAACAAAAGCAAGTCAGTTAATATAAAAAAGAAGCGGCATATCCCTTTATGAAAAAGGATATGCCGTTTATAATATGTATAAAGTTTTTATATACAGGAGTTGAGACAGCATGAGCATGAAATTAGTCATTCTCGGCTTGCTACTCGAAGGAGATAAACATCCATATGAAGTGCAGCATATTATGAAAGAACGACAAATGGATTGTTATATTAAATATGCTAAAGGATCACTTTATTACGCTTTCGAGCAATTAGAAAAGCAAGGCGCAATTCACATTACAAATGTAATTAGAGACACAAACCGACCTGACAAAACGATTTTTCATATAACAGAAGAAGGCAAAAAACTATTCCACACTTTACTATTAAAACAATTCGAAGCAAAAAACCAAATATATAAACCTATTTATTCAGCCCTATCTTTCGCTCACTTTAGCAATGATCACGAATTAGTTCCTATTTTAGAAAAAAAGAAAAACGATACTCTTCAATATTTACATACTATGCAAACGATATATGATTGTAATAAAGGAAAGGTTCCACGTGCACAACTATATATTTTGCAAAGTGTAATTGAGCATATTACAGTTGAATTACAATGGCTAAACACCCTCCTTAAAGATGCTATAGCAGGCCGACTTTCAGAAGTTGCTATAGATGAAAATTGAGCTATGAAAGAAGACATCCCTACTTCTTTCATAGCTCAATTTCTCTTTTTATACTGTAATATTATTAGTTACTTCAGAATAAAAAGTCAGAATAATAAGAAATAAAAACTTTGGAATTTTCTTATTTTAAAACAGTAGACAAAATTCCAAAAATTGTGTTAGAATTTGTTTCAATATCATATCGCTTGTTAAATTCCTTTCAAAAGGAAAATAGGTACACGAACATTTCGTTTCGTGTTTAAAAGGGAAGCTTGGTGAAACTCCAACACGGTCCCGCCACTGTAAATGCTGAGATTTCTTTTTGGTGCCACTGTGAAAACGGGAAGGTGAAAGAAATTATATGAAGCATAAGTCAGGAGACCTGCCTGTTTTAACAACACTGATAGATTCACGGATGATGATGAGGTGTTAAAACAAAAAGGAAGGCTTATTTTCTATGTCTTTGCACTTTTTGTTATAGGTATTTCCTAGTAAACGGAAATGCTTACTTTCAATTAGGGAGGAATTTAAAATGGCAATTCAAACAAGTAACTTAGGTTATCCACGTATCGGACTACAACGAGAGTGGAAAAAAACATTGGAAGCTTTTTGGTCCAATAAAATTGATGAAGAACAATTTTTAACAACAATGAAAGAAATTCGCCTTCAACACGTAAAAGTACAGCAAGAAAAAGGGATTGAACTCATTCCAATTGGCGACTTTACATATTATGATCACGTTTTGGATACTGCCTATATGCTAGGATTTATCCCATCACGTTTTTCTGAGTTTACATCTTACCTTGATGTATATTTCGCAATGGCGCGTGGCTCTAAAAATCACGTAGCTTCCGAAATGACAAAATGGTTTAACACAAACTATCACTATATCGTTCCTGAATATGAAGAGGGATTACAAATCTCTTTAAAAGATAATCGTCCACTTCGCTTATACGAAGAGGCAAAACAAGAATTAGGAGTAGATGGAAAGCCTGTTATTTTAGGTCCATATACTTTCTTAAAATTAGCTAAAGGCTATACACAAGAACAATTCCCTTCGATTTTAAAACAGTTAGTTGCACCTTACGTACAACTGCTTTCAGAACTACATGCAGCTGGTGCACAAGCCATTCAAGTTGATGAACCAATTTTCGCTTCTTTAACGAAAGAAGAAGTTCAACAAACAAAAGAAATTTATGAAGCTATTCGTAAAGAAGTTCCAAATGCGACTCTTCTTTTACAAACGTATTTTGATAGCGTGGAAGAAAACTATGAAGAAATTATTACATTCCCGGTATCCGGTATTGGATTAGATTTCATTCATGGTAAAGAAGGTAATTTAAATGCTATTTCAAAATATGGATTCCCAGCTGATAAAACTTTAGCTGTCGGTTGTATAGATGGCCGTAACATTTGGAGAGCTGACCTTGATGAAGTTCTTGAGTTATTTACAACGTTACAAAAACAAGTCCAAACGAAAGATTTCATCGTTCAGCCTTCTTGTAGCTTATTGCATACACCGATCGATAAAACAGAAGAAACTCACTTATCGACTGAGCTATTTGATGCATTAGCATTTGCAAATCAAAAATTAGAAGAGTTAGTTCTTATTCATTCCGCTCTCACTCAAGGTACAGAAAGCATTAGTACTGAGCTGGAAACATATCGAAACGTACATCATACAATTCGCTCATCTGCTGCACGTAACCGAGAAGATGTCAAAGCAGCACGAACAGCACTAAAAGAAGAAGATTTTTCACGCCCTCTTCCATTTGAAAAACGATACGAATTACAACAAGTTGCCCTGGAGTTACCGCTATTACCAACAACGACCATTGGTAGCTTCCCGCAAACAACTGAAGTTCGTCAAACGCGAAAAGAATGGCGTAACGGTGTTATTTCAAATGAACAATATGAACAATTTATTGAAAAAGAGACAGAAAAATGGATTCGTTACCAAGAAGAAATTGGGCTTGATGTCCTTGTACATGGTGAATTTGAAAGAACTGACATGGTCGAATATTTTGGTGAGCGCCTTGCTGGTTTCTCATTCACTAAAAACGGTTGGGTACAATCATACGGTTCCCGCTGCGTAAAACCACCTGTTATTTATGGTGATGTAGCCTTTATTAACGGCATGACTATTAAGGAAACAGTTTATGCACAAAGCTTAACGGAGAAAGTTGTAAAAGGAATGTTAACTGGACCTGTTACGATTTTAAATTGGTCCTTCGTTCGAAATGACATTCCAAGAAAAGAAGTTTCGTATCAAATTGCACTAGCTCTTCGTCACGAAATTGAACTACTTGAATCTTCCGGAATTAGAGTAATCCAAGTCGATGAGCCAGCACTTCGTGAAGGAATGCCACTAAAAGAAAAAGATTGGGATGCTTATATTACATGGGCAGTACAATCCTTCCTTTTAGCAACTTCTTCTGTAGCAAATGAAACACAAATTCATACTCATATGTGTTACAGTAACTTCGAAGATATTGTTGACGCGATTCGCGCATTAGATGCAGATGTAATTTCTATCGAAACATCAAGAAGTCACGGAGAATTTATTGATACGTTAAAACATACAACATATGAAAAAGGCATCGGTCTAGGTGTATATGATATTCATAGCCCACGTGTACCGAGTAAAGATGAAATGTATAAAATCGTAGAACAATCTTTAGAAGTATGCGATCCTAAATATTTCTGGATTAATCCTGATTGTGGTTTAAAAACGAGAAGAACAGAAGAAGTTATTCCAGCTTTAGAACATATGGTTCAAGCAGCGAAAGATGCTCGTTCCCTTTTAAAAACAAACGCATAACAAAAATGGGTTATCCTTTTCTCAGGATAACCCATTTTTTATTCTTTACTTTCAAAGAAGAATTCGTATTGTATTTTATATAATTCATCATCCGTTGGCTCTTCAAGAGGAATTGCTTGTAAGACAACTGTATACTCACCATTTGGAATAGATATTTGAAATTTGTTTGAAAGAATACTCGTTATAACGATACTTTCATTTTCAACCGTAAAAGGAACCGTAATCGTTCTAACCACTTCTTCTTTTTCAATATGTTTCCCTGGGGTCACTTTCACTTCACAAGTATAATCAGAAAGTGCTTCAAAAATAACAGTTCCCTCTGCCTCAGCATAACCTCTTTCAAAATCTTCATCCGTCCAGTCTACATAAGGCTGCTCACCGTCATAGTTCATTAACATTAATTGCGAATAAGAAATTGTTAACTCCATAGTTCCCCTTCTCCTTCATTATGAAATGTACAAATACTACTTCACTTCAAATTTCACACGCGTACCATCTGGATATTTATCTAACTTATTCCCTACCCAAGAGCCTGCTCCCCGGTTATCCGCCGGACTTATATATTCAATATGTGCTCCTTTTCCGCCTTCCTTGCACATCGCCATTGGCCATTCATCACGATCATACCCTTTTTTTGATGGATATGGTGCTAACGACAATTTCCTTCTATCTGCAGCACCACCACGATCGATTGTACAAACTTCTGAATGCCCTTCTTTTATAGCATCCGTAATATGTTTTCCTGTCTCTGGATAACGTTCTTTCGGAAATTCTAACACTTGATCATACGTATTCGTTTTCTTTACACTTGTTTCCTCTGGCACAAGTACTTCATAAACTGCTACTAAAATAGACAGAATTGCAATAATTGAAATGATAATACCTTTTAATTGCTTCATGTATACCTCCATGTTTCTACCAGTTTCTTTTCCTCAGTTATTATAACAAACTTCTCCTGTATATGTTTTCAGACATTATTTTAGTTATTCCTTGCCATTCCGCCAAAAAATTTCATTTTTTCACTAATGCTGTAGAAAACTAATAGCCTTCCGACATTCTTTTTCAAAGGAAGTCCTCATAAAAGATTGAAATGATATATACGATACTTTTTGGGGAGGAAATATCATGGAAGCTACCTATAAAACGAAAGATGTCACGAATAAAACAGGCATCCCAAAACATATAGTCCGCAAATATAGTCAACTGTTAGAGGAACATGGTTATATGATTTCTAAAACAGCTGATGCTCGTATTTATAAACTTGATGATTTAAAACTATTGAAATCTATACATGAAAGAGCTGCCACATTACAAGAAGATATTTCAGAAACGATACCGATTATTTTAAAAGAAAAAGAGGCCCCACCTGTACCAGTTATACAAGATAAGCAAGAGATACAACCGAAAGAAAAAGAAGATGGGCGTAACTTTGAGGAGTTCATGTTGAAACTTGAAATGCTAGCTCAATTAAATGAAGCAATTATTCATCAAAATTCTACTCTAATTACACAAAATCGTTTAAAGGATGAGAAACTAGATGAATTGATGCAACAAGTGTATGTAAAAGAAGGCTCTCAAGAAAAAATGCTTCAAGAGTTAGTCGAGCACGCCGCTCAAACAGATGCATTGCAAAAAGAAAAAATGGACTTATTAATGAATCATATGTATAAACGAGAATCCAAACAAGAAGAAAAAATGAATAAACTTGTTAGTCAAATTTATAACAAGGACAGTAATCGTGATGCACAGCTTATGCAAGTTATTCGAGAAATTCAAGAAACAAAAAGAATGGTCGCTGCCTCAAAAGAGCAAAGCTTCTTTCAATCATTTAAAAGTTTATTTAGCCGAGCAAAACAAGAAAAAACAAATGAATAAACAATATAAAATAAAAAGTTACCTTCCATCGGTAACTTTTATTCCTTATTTTGTACAGCTGGTAATATAATAATTGCTTCAGTGCCTTTTCCACTTTCACTCTTATATTCCAATGTACCATTATGCGCTTGTAAAATACTAAATGTTACCATAAGCCCTAATCCTGTCCCTTTTTCTTTTAAAGAATAATATGGTTGCCCCAGCCTTGCTAACTGTTCTTTCGTCATACCAACACCACTATCTTTAACTCTTATTATGATTGTTTCGTCTTTTTGAATAGCTGTTACTTTTAAATATCCTTTATTTCCTTGAATTGCTTCAATACCATTTTTAACAACATTCATAATAGCTTGCTTCAATTTTGTCTTATCACCAATCGTATAAAGACTTTCTGAAATTTCAACTTGTAAATATACACCTTGCATCGCTGCAAATGACGACATAAGAGTGGTCATTTCTATTAATTGGGCTGATAAACAAATGTGTTCTTTTTTCTCAATTTGCGGCCTTGCTAAATTCAAGTAATCTGAAATAATTTGTTCCGCCCGATCCAATTCAGCTAATACGAGACGCATATAATCCTTATTCTTCACATCTTCCGTACTTTCTAGCAATTGGATAAATCCACGAACAACAGTAAGTGGATTTCGAACTTCATGTGCCACACTTGCTGCTAACTCACTTACAATATTAAGCTTTTCTGATTTTTGCATCTCTGTACGTAGCAATGCATTTTCATTTAAATATTCAGTTAAATACACCTGAAATACCATTGTCATGACCATGATAAGCGAGGCAAATATAAATCCGCTATATATTTGCGAAATATACGGTGTAAATCCTGTTTCCAAAAGAACATTAATCATGCCTAATACTAAAGAAACAAGCACATAAAATGATGAAATCATAAATGCTAAAATTAATTTCTTATCTCTTGAAAAAAGAGACCATTTCTTTGATAAAAATAGCGGAACTATCAATAGAAATGTTACTTCTAAAACTGGAAGAAAGCTCATTCCCTTTAGTAACCATTCATATGCAACAAAAATAACCGCTGGGATTAAACCAACAATCCCACCATATAAAAAACCACTGACAATTGGAATTGGGTGAAAGTTATACCCACACACATTGCCAAAACAAATAGAGTATGTCATGGAGAGAACGAGCGTAACGCTAGATAAAAACATAATAAAGTAACGATTTGGCTTCGGAGGCATTTCTTGATAGCGATTTAAACGAATCGCTTCATATAAAAATAGTGGTAAAATTATGATGGCAATTTGAATCAACAAATCACGGATAAGCTCCATAACCTCTCATCCCCTATATGTATTTTGATATGATTATATCATTTTATAGGTTTATTTGTTTTAAAATTTTGATTTTTCTTAACATATTTGTTAATTCTTTGTTAACAACTCATAATAATTGTTACAGATTTTCGAAATGATTGTAAACCCTGTACCAAATTTCCTTCGTGCAGTATACAATGAATACGGATTACAAAGAAAATGTAAAAATACTTTTTTAGACGGACAACTATAGCAAAATACAGCATATAATCCATACTATCTATGTTTACAAATAAGTGATCATTACTTTAGTAGGAGGAAGATAAATATGGCGGGTACTACGCTTGTTTTAAAAGAAGAAAATTTGGTTGTTCTAGAAAATGTTGAAAAATCAGTATATGAAGAGTTACAGCATAAAGCAGGAGATGAAGATTGCACATGTGCTGTGAACGAATCAGTTGTTCACCTTGGCAAGGTATCCTCTGTACTCTGGAATGAAGATGAAATAGATTGGGAATACGGATATTAAAAAGTCGCTTATAGCGGCTTTTTTTCTCTTTTCTCTCTCTTTCTAAATTACATATACAAAGCGCAATCATAGAAAATATGATAAAATGAACTTAATTTTCAAACGGAAGAAAGGGAGATACAATGGAACAATTCATTAACCCTAGAGTGAAGGATATCCAAATTTCTGGAATCCGTCAATTCTCTAACATGATTCAAAACTATGATAATTTGATTTCTTTAACAATCGGACAACCCGATTTCCCTACACCTTCTCTCGTAAAAGAAGCGGCAAAACGGGCTATTACAGAAAACTATACAAGCTATACACATAACGCTGGTTTACTAGAATTACGTAAGGCAGCTTGTAACTTCGTAAAAGATAACTACGATTTACATTACTCACCTGAAAACGAAACCATCGTTACAATTGGTGCTAGCGAAGCGATTGATGTTGCATTCCGAACGATTTTAGAGCCAGGAACAGAAGTAATTTTACCTGCTCCTATTTATCCAGGTTACGAACCTATTATTCGATTATGCGGTGCAACGCCCATTTTTGTAGATGTTCGTGAAACTGGATTCCGTTTAACAGCTGACGCGCTAAAAAATGCTATTACAGAAAAAACAAGATGTATCGTACTACCATATCCTTCTAACCCAACTGGTGTAACTTTATCCACAGAAGAATTAAAAGATATTGTAGATGTTTTAAAAGATAAAAATATTTTCGTCCTTTCAGATGAAATTTATAGCGAGCTTGTGTATGAACAAAAGCATACATCTATCGCTCATTTCCCAGAAATGCGTGAAAAGACAATTGTCATTAACGGTTTATCTAAATCACATTCTATGACTGGCTGGCGTGTTGGACTTTTATTTGCACCAAGCTATTTAGCAGGACACATATTAAAAGTTCATCAATACAATGTAACGTGTGCTACTTCAATCGCTCAATACGCTGCAATTGAAGCATTAACAGCAGCTAAAGACGCACCAAAAATGATGCGCCACCAATATAAAAAACGCCGTGATTACGTATATAATAGACTCACTCAAATGGGATTAACAGTTGAAAAGCCAACAGGTGCATTTTACTTATTCCCATATGTTGGTCATTTGACATCTTCATCATTTGATTTTGCACTTGATCTTGTCAAAGAAGCGGGACTAGCTGTAGTTCCTGGAACAGCATTCTCTGAATACGGTGAAGGCTACCTTCGCTTGTCCTATGCGTATAGTATCGAAACTTTAAAAGAAGGCTGCGACCGATTAGAAGCCTTTCTAATGAAAAAAGCTAAGAGTTAAACTCTTAGCTTTTTTATGCATAATGATCACAAGTTTGACGTTTTAGTAATTTATGAGGAATAATGATACACTTTGCAGTGGATTCTGCATTCTCTACTTTATCAACTAAAGCTTTTGCTGCCTCATATCCTAGCTGATAAATATTCACATCAACTGTCGAAAGTGGAGGGCTCGCAATTTCTGATAATAAAGCATTATTAAAGCTTACAATAGAAACATCTTTCGGTACAACGAATCCTTTTTTAGAAAGAGCACTTAACACACCAAGTCCAATTAAGTCATCCGTTGCCATAATTGCCGTTGGCGGTTGCTGCAGTCCCATTAATTCCTCAACAGCTTGTTGACCACTTTCCCTCGAAAAATCAAAATGTAAAATATATTCTTTTGGTAATACAATGTCTGCTAATTTCAAGGCATCACTCATACCAGCTAAACGATCTCTCGTTACAAGTAAATCTGATCCACCACCAATGAACGCGATTTGCTTATGCCCTAATGAAATTAAATATTCTGCCACTTCTCTTGCAGCTGTATAATTGTCATTATCTACATATGTAATTTCATCTTTTCGATCATATGGTTTTCCTATTAAAACAAACGGGAAATTTTGTTCATGTAAATATTGAATAATCCGATCATTCTCCCTTGAATATAAAAGAATAATGCCACCAATTTGGCGTCCCTGTACCATCTTTACGACACCATTAAAAATTTCTTCTTCCGTTTCACCTGTCGACATGTAAAGCGCATAACCTTCTACGTGTGCAAATGAACTAATCCCTCTTATAACTTCTGGGAAAAATGGATTTTGAAAAGCTTTACTTGCAGAACTTGGCATAACAAGACCAAGTGTTTTCGTCGTTTGGTTCGCAAGATTTCTCGCATTTAAATTGGGATGATACCCTAATTCACTCATCACTTTCCTAACACGGCGCTTTGTCTTTTCACTTATACTTGGATTATCAGCAATTACACGAGAAACTGTTGATGGTGCCACATTCGCTTGCTTCGCCACATCTTTAATTGTAACTGTCATAAAAATCCCCCTCCTCTCATTTCTCTGCCATTTTTCATATATTTTATCTCGCACTCATTGCAAGTCATAAATTTTCATTTCTTATATCTTGCAAAACTAATCCTATTCTCCCTCTTCATGTATTGTAAGGGATATAGCTATTTTTTCCTATACTATAATATACTATTTATTTCACTTCTTTTCACATGTGATGTCAAATCTCTTTTCATCTCCCTATAAACTTATTTATAGGGAGATGAAAAGAAAAATGGGACGTAATGTCCCATTTTTCATCCTTTTGTACCTCCAGCTGTTAAACCGGAAACAAAATATTTTTGTAGTGATAGGAATAAAATTGAAATCGGGATCGCAATTAACACTGAACCCGCTGCAAACGTTGTAAATTCATTACCGAATTTTTTCGCAACCATTTCATATAATCCAACTGCTAAAGTATAATTTTCTGGTGTTCGCAAAATAATACTCGCTAAAATGAAATCTGTAAATGGACCAATGAAAGTAAATAATGCTACAACCGCTACGATTGGCTTTGCAAGTGGCATAATGATTTGCCAGAAAATACGGAAATGCCCTGCTCCATCCATTCGAGCTGATTCATCCAACTCTTTCGGAATCGTATCAAAATACCCTTTCATAAGCCATGTATTCATCGGAATTGCTCCGCCCACATAAATTAAAATTAATGCAAGGTGTGTATCAAGTAATCCTGTTAACTGAGCTAATATATATAGTGCGATTAACGCTGCAAAATTCGGGATCATTTGCAGAATTAAAAATGTTAATAAACCATTCTTTCTTCCAACAAAACGATATCTCGAAAATGCATAAGCAGTAAAACTAATGGCTAGTACAGAGAAAATCATCGTCATTACGCTAACTTTCAAAGTATTTTTATACCAAAGTAAGTAATTACTTGAATCGAGATCAAGTAGCTTGCGATAATGATCTAATGTGGCGTTTTTTGGAATAATACTTGACCCAGATAAACTATCACCTGGATTAAACGATGAGCCAATTATCCATAGTAATGGATAGAAAACAATCGCACACATTATGAAGATAACTAAATAACTTAATGAAAGACGTAGCATCTTTTGTCGTTTAATATTCATTTACATCATATCCTCTTCTTGGAATGATTTTGTTCTCTTAAATTGCCATAACGCAACTGTAATAACGATTAACGATAAAATCATTGTAAGAGCTGCTGCTTTGCCGTATTGAGCCGAAGTCATCGTTAACTTATAGATCCATGAAATTAAAATATCCGTTCCACCTGCATTTTGTCCAGACACAGCAGGTCCCCCGTTATTAAATAGATAAATAATACTAAAATTATTAAAGTTAAACGTATATTGCGTAATTAATATTGGCGCTGTTGCATATAACACAAGTGGCAATGTAATTTTGCGGAACTGTTGCCAAGCAGTTGCTCCGTCTACTGTAGCCGCTTCATATAATTCTCCTGGAATCGATTGTAGTATACCTGTTGTCATCGCAAAGACGAACGGGAAACCAAGCCACGTTTGAATCATAATTAAAGCAATCTTTGACCAAAACGGGTCTGTCATCCAAGCAATCTTTTCAATCCCGAATAAAGCTAATACTTGGTTATTAATTGCTCCAAATGTTTCATTAAACATACCAGCAAATACAAGAATAGATACGAATGCTGGAACAGCCCACGGTAAAATAAAGATTGTTCGAATAATTGCCTTACCTTTAATACCAGGCTGATTTACGATAATCGCTAAAAAAATACCAAGTGCAACTTGTAATGTTGTTGCAACGAATGTCCAAATGACAGTCCAAGAAAATACACTTAAAAATGTATCTCTCCACATCGGTAATGTGAAAATATCAATAAAGTTTTTAAAGCCCACCCAATCTACTAATTTAGCTGGAGGAGAATGATATAAATCATAGTTTGTAAATCCAATTAAAATTACGAAGATGATTGGAAATACGACAACAAAGATAAGTAGTAGAAAACCTGGTGAAACCATTAAATAAGGAAAGCCTTGATCTAACAAATTACGGTATTGCTCTTTTACAGAATTTAACGGTGTTCCAATATCACGTTTCTTCCCATTTTGATATGCATCATATAAGTTAAATGCATATATGCCAAGCCCAAAAGCGATAACGATAAGTGCCAAGATCCCTTCTACTAATAGAAAGACGGAATGGTCACGTGGAACTTCTGTACCGAGCGTTACAATGCCCCATAATCCCATATTTAATAAATCAGCAAAGGCTACAATAAATGAACCTGTTAATACTAGAAAAATAAGACCTTTTACAAATTGTTTATTATACATTTGGCCCACGCCTGGAATGATTGATAACATGGTTGCCACTTTCCTATGCTTTGAATCATTTAACCCCTTTGCAGGTTCCATAGATGTTTGCATGTTCCTTCCCCCTTTTTTCTTCCTACATGGAAGGGAGAGAATTCGTGCCCCTCATATTAGAGGCACGAATTTCACCTTATTTTTTCTTACTATGATTTGCCTCAATATTACCTTTAATTTGTTTCACTGCACTATCAAGTGCGGATTTTGGTGCTTCTTTATCTGATACAACTAATTGAAGTGCATCTCCAGCTGGTTTCCAAACTTCTTGCATTTCTGGAATATTTGGCATTGGAATTCCATTTTCAGATTGTGTCGCAACCGCTTTTGCAGCCTCATTTTCTTTAATGATTGGATCTTCCATTACTGATTTTACTGGTGGAATTTCTTTCGTTTTCTCAAAGCGAATTTTAGCATTTTCTTCATTTGTAACCCACTCAGTAAATTTTGTAGCTAAATCATTTTGTTTAGAGAAGCTTGTTACATGCCATCCTTTTACGCCAACGAACGTTTTCATCGGTTGACCATTTGGTAATTTCGGCATTGGAGCAACACCATAGTCTATTCCAGCCTTTTCCATCGCTTGGAATGCCCATGGACCATTCATAATAGATGCTGCTTTTCCTTCATTAAATAATCCATCTGCAGCTGAACCACCAGATTCACCGATAATACCTTTCGGGAATAACTTTTCTTTATACCATTTTTGAATATATTCAGCACCTTGTACCGCACCGCTATTATTTAATCCAATATCATTTGCATTTGGCTTTCCATCTTTTTCACCAAATACATAACCACCCATACCTGCCATAAATGCATTAGCAAAGTAGAAGTTATCTCCTAGTGCTAAAAATCCGTATTTTCCATCTTTCGTAAAGTCTTTTGAGAAGTTAAACAGTTCATCCATCGTTTCCGGCGCTTTTTGCATCATTTTTTTATTATAAATAAAGATTGGTGTTTCAATCGCTTTTGGTAAACCATATATTTTTCCGTTATATGTTTGTGCTTCTATTGATAAATCTGTAAATTTACTTTTTACTGTATCATCTACTTTCACTTCTGAAAGTAGCCCTTCTGTTACCGCATTACCAATATGATCATGTGGCAATGTTACAACATCTGGCCCTGTGCCAGCTGGACCGTCGAGACGAAGTTTTTCTATTTGTTTCGTCATCTGAACCTCTTCAACTTTTACTTTCACATTATATTTCTTTTCAAAACTTTTCACCGCTGGCTCTAGACCCACACCTTTTTTCTCATCTTCCCAAACAAGAAGATCATAGTCTTTTTTCGCTTTACTTTCCTCTTTTTTCCCTGAATCTTTCGGTCCACATGCAGATAACATACCAATAGATAATGCTGAAACCGTTAATAATGATAATGCTTTCTTCATCCCAAAAACCTCCCTAAATTGTCTATGTACCTCAGTAACTGAAAACGTTTGCATTTAATAGTTTAATTGAAGCGCAAACAATATCTCAAGTCTATGAAAACGTTTGCGCTATTTGTCTATCATTATACATTCTTTTATTCATTTTGCAAATATTAATTTAAAAATTATGTCATTATACTCTTTATACATTGACTTTATATGAAATGAATACTACTCTTATAAGCAATATTAAAGCTATAAGAAAGGCAATCGTTTGCAATACAGGCTTTATTATTACACTTAAGGGAATACTATGTATAGAGATATTGAAGGGGGATTTTCTATATGTTTAAAGAAGCCATTTATCATAGGCCGAAAGATAATTATGCATACGCTTACGATGAACAAACAATTCACATCCGAATACGTACTAAGAGAGATGATGTTCAAAGCGCCGATCTTATTTACGGTGATCCTTACGAATGGAAAGACGGGAAATGGATATCAGCAAGTACACCAATGAAAAAAACGGGTTCTACTGCATTATTTGATTATTGGTCCATTGCAATCGAACCAAAATTTAAGCGCTTACGTTATGGGTTTGAATTAAAATCTGAAACAGACACTCTTATTTATACAGAGCGAGGATTCTTTTCTAACATTCCAAATGATGATGTTGGTAACTTTTTTTGTTTTCCATTTATTCATGCAGATGATGTATTCAAAGCACCATCGTGGATTAAAGACACCATTTGGTATCAGATTTTCCCTGAACGATTCGCTAATGGCGATAGTACGCTGAATCCAGAAAACACCCTTCCTTGGGGAAGTACGAATCCAACTCCAACTAATTTTTTCGGCGGGGATTTTGCTGGTGTTATTCAAAACCTTGATTACCTTGTTAAGCTTGGCATTTCCGGAATATATTTCACACCTATTTTCAAAGCTCATTCAAACCATAAATATGACACAATTGACTATATGGAAATTGATCCACAATTTGGGACGAAAGAAACTTTTAAAGAGCTCATTGAAGAATGTCATAAACACGGTATAAAAGTAATGCTCGATGCTGTGTTTAATCATAGTGGATACTTTTTCGAGAAATTTCAAGACGTTCTAGAGAACGGTGAGAAGTCTGCATATAAAGAGTGGTTCCACATTCATGAATTTCCAATTATAACCGATCCACTTCCCAATTATGATACTTTCGCCTTTACACCGTATATGCCTAAATTAAATACAGCTCATCCAGATGTAAAAGAATACTTACTTGAAGTAGGACGTTATTGGGTACGAGAATTCAATATAGATGGCTGGCGCCTTGATGTCGCAAATGAAGTCGATCACAACTTTTGGAGAGAATTCCGAACTGAAATAAAGACATTAAATCCTGAAGTATATATTTTGGGAGAAATTTGGCACGATGCCCTTCCGTGGCTACAAGGCGATCAATTTGATGCTGTCATGAGCTACCCTGTTACAAACGCTCTACTTTCTTACTTTGCTAACGATTCCATTAAAGCAAGTGAATTTATGAAGCAAATTACAGAATCTCTACATTCCTACTCTATGAATGTAAATGAAGCAGCCTTTCATTTATTAGATAGCCATGATACTCCAAGAATTTTAACAACATGCAATGGAGATAAAAATAAGTTGAAATTGCTCTATGTATTCCATCTTTCTTTCATCGGCTCTCCATGTATTTATTACGGAGATGAAATCGGCATGGATGGTGGTATGGACCCCGATTGCCGTAAATGTATGATTTGGGATACTAAAGAACAAGATCATGCATTATTTACACATATACAAACATTGATTTCATTACGAAAACAACATGCAGCTTTTGGAGGACATGGTACTTTTCAATTCATCGAAGCAAATGATGAACATAATTATATTTCTTATACGAAAACATATGAGGATGAAACTATCTTTTTCGTTTTAAACCCTACTAATAGTGAAGTTACAGTTTCACTCCCTCTTCATGTTACTGGTAAGAAAATAATTAACATTTATACAAATGAAGAATTTTCAGCAGAAGCAAGTGTATTACAAGTTACACTTCCTCCATATGGATTCTCCATATTAAAATGGTAACCCAAAAAATCCTTATGCCAAGGTGGCATAAGGATTTTTCTTATTTCAATTTGAATACCATCGCTTCATACGGACGTAATGTAATGTTATCTATCAATCCGATTTCTACATCGTAATTGTGTATGAATAATTCTGATTCACTATAACTAATATCCTCAGGCATTTCAAATACACTTTCATCCGCAGTAAAGTTTGCAATAACAAGTAGTTTTTCGTCTCCATATGTTCTTACATAAGCAAAAATAGAAGGATTATTCTCTAATATTA
This sequence comes from Bacillus sp. MYb78, assembly GCF_002975115.1. Lineage (NCBI taxonomy): Bacteria > Bacillati > Bacillota > Bacilli > Caryophanales > Bacillaceae > Bacillus > Bacillus sp. MYb78. Next base: position 207,190 of record NZ_PCOB01000006.1, on the reverse strand, counting down.
AATCATATGATCCATATACAACTATTTCATTATTTTTGCGTAGCTCAATTAATTTCTTATAGTAATAAAAAATTGAACCTTCATCTTGGATTGCTTGTTTCACATTAATCTCTTTATAGTTAGGATTTACAGTAATCCAAGGCTCACCCGTTGTAAATCCAGCGTGATTCTGATCATCCCACTGCATCGGAGTTCTAGCATTATCACGACCCTTTATATAAATAGATTCCATTACTTTTTCTATATCTTCACCATGGTCTATCACTTTTTCTTTATACATATTTAACGTTTCAATATCTCGATATTCATCAATTGATTGGAATCGAACGTTCGTCATTCCGATTTCTTCACCTTGATAAATATATGGCGTTCCTTTCATCATATGAAGAACAGTCGCCAACATTTTCGCAGATTCAATGCGATATATTCCATCATTACCAAAACGAGATACAACGCGAGGCTGATCATGGTTATTCCAATAAAGGCTATTCCATCCAGTATGCTCTAATGCTTTTTGCCACTTTGTTAAATTCTCTTTTAAAGTAAGAAGTGAACATGGTTTTACATCCCACTTTCCACCTTCTCCTGAATCTAAATCCATATGTTCAAATTGGAATACCATTTGCAACTCTTTTCGTTCTTCTCCAGTATACAATTTGGCTTCTTCTGTCGTTACACCAGGCATTTCACCAACCGTCATAATATCATAATTCGATAATACTTCCTCATTCATTTCATGCAAATATTTATGAATGTTTGGACCGTTCATAAAATGTTTATGACCTGAAACATAACCATCTTCATCTGTTTCAACTGTTGGTAACCCTTCTTCTTTAGAAATAAAATTGATAACATCCATGCGGAATCCATCAATTCCTTTTTCTAACCAAAACTTCATCATCTCATAAACATCTTGTCTTACCTTTTCATTATCCCAGTTTAAATCCGGTTGTTTTTTAGAAAACAGATGTAAATAATATTCATCCGTCATTTCATCATACTTCCATGCAGATCCACTAAAAGCAGCTCCCCAGTTGTTCGGTTCTTTCCCTTCTTTTCCAGGACGCCATATATAGTAATCTCTATATTTATTATCTTTTGATTTACGTGATTCAATAAACCAATTATGTTCATCAGATGTGTGATTAACAACTAAATCCATCATCAATTTCATATTACGTTCATGCATTTCATGTAATAGTTCATCCCAATCTTCCATTGTTCCGAACTCGTTCATAATTTTACAATAATCACTTATATCGTAACCATTATCATCATTTGGAGATTCATAGACTGGTGATAACCAAATCACATCAATCCCTAACTCTTTTAAGTAATCTAGCTTTGAAATAATCCCTTGAAGATCTCCTATACCATCACCATTACTATCCATAAAGCTACGAGGATAAATTTGATATACTACGCTTTCTTTCCACCATTGTTTTTCCATTATGCTACCCCATTTCATTCATAATTCATTTTTCTCTTTTTTTAAGGCGCAAACGTTTTCATTAATGAATGATAACAGATTCTATCTCAATTTAAAATAGCGCTTACAATTTTTATTGTTCTTTTTCTAAGAAAAAACGCGAAAATCACTAATAATTCTCCAATATATGAAAACGTTTTATTTTTTTTATTTATTTTTTGAATCTATTCGTTTATAATGAACTCAAAGAAAACGTTTGCATAATTATTTCTAGGGGGAAATACCATGGCAGAACTTAAATTAGAAAACATTTATAAGATATATGATAATAACGTAACAGCTGTAACTGATTTTAATTTACACATTCAAGATAAAGAATTTATCGTATTTGTCGGTCCTTCTGGATGCGGAAAATCTACAACGTTACGAATGGTAGCTGGACTCGAAGATATTTCAAAAGGCGAGTTTTCAATTGATGGTAAACTAATGAATGATGTTCCTCCAAAAGATCGAGATATCGCAATGGTATTCCAAAACTACGCTCTTTATCCACATATGAGTGTATATGATAATATGGCATTTGGATTAAAACTTCGAAAAATACCAAAAGATGAAATCGATCGTCGTGTAAAAGATGCAGCAAAAATTTTAGGACTTGAACAATATTTAGATAGAAAACCGAAAGCATTATCAGGTGGACAGCGCCAACGTGTTGCGTTAGGTAGAGCAATCGTTCGAGATGCAAAAGTTTTCTTAATGGACGAGCCATTATCAAACTTAGATGCTAAACTCCGTGTTGCAATGCGCTCAGAAATTTCTAAGCTACATCATCGCCTTGGAACAACAACAATTTATGTAACACATGACCAAACAGAAGCAATGACTATGGCTTCGCGTCTTGTCGTTATGAAGGATGGAAAGATTCAACAAATTGGAACACCAAAAGAAGTATATGAAACACCAGAAAACATTTTCGTGGGTGGATTTATCGGGTCACCAGCGATGAACTTCTTCCGTGGTAAATTGACTGAAACCGATTTCGTTATAGACAATACTATAAAAATCAAAGTATCTGAAGGAAAAATGAAGATGCTACGTGAACAAGGCTATGTAAATAAGGAAATTGTTTTAGGTATTCGCCCGGAGGACATTCATGATGAACTACTATTTTTAGAAGCTTCACAATCTACTACTTTCACAACAAAAATTGAAGTTGCTGAATTGTTAGGTGCTGAATCTATTTTATATATGAAACTTGGAAATCAAGATTTTGCAGCACGTGTTGATGCAAGACATATATTCTCACCTGGAGACCAAATTAAATTGGCATTTGATTTAAATAAAGCGCATTTCTTTGACAGCCAAACAGAACAACGTATTCGCTAAAAAAATTTCCTTCTATATAACATACAAAAAAACCGTCCACATATATTGAGGGCGGTTTTCATTATTATACTAGGGCTTCTACTGTATGAAATGATTGTCCTTTCGTGCCAATAATACCGAAAATCGGTAAATCACTAAGCACCACTTCTTCTTGCTGTTTCATAAAAGATGACGTTAATTGTTTTATCTCTATCCAAACGTCATTAATACAAAGTACATTGGAATCGTTCTCTTGTTGGCGAGAAAAAATAGAATCTATTTTATATAAACCAGCATTTTGAAAAAGCATGTCAATGCGACTGAATGCATTCAAAGTAATGCTAATAACGCGTTGCCAATCTCCTTGCTTTTCCATATCATAGAATACAAAAAGGGCTTCTCCGCCTAGATTCGTAATTTCCTCCACTGTTGCTTGTCCACTTTCTTGATCAATGTCCGTCACAATTACTTTTGCGCCTTGTTTAGCCAACAAAAGAGCTGTATTACGTCCAATACCGATGCCACCGCCAGTTACGATAGCAACTTTTCCTGCAAGCTTCATTTTCATTACCCCTTCTATAAGTCTTACCGTCATTCAGTATACTCCTTTATGAGATTATTCTGCAAGCAAGAAAAATTGCTATTCAATTTGTAAGCGTTTACTTTTTATCCTTCTTTTTTCTTACTCTTACGCTGATCAAGAACTAGACCGATAAAAATGAGAATGCCCCAAAAAATTATGCTACCTCCTGTCATCTCAACTTCCCCCTTATTATATAAAGTAAAACTTTAATCAGCCCCAAATGGTGAGATAAAGATATTATTTTTAATTATTATACCATTATCTTAATTTTCAATCTATTATAAATAGAAATGACACATTTTAGCTTTTCCTCACTGTAAATATTCACAATATACTTATAAAATAAAAAAAGACCCTTTTTATATATAAAAAGGGTCTTTTTTTATTTTATTATACAAGACTTATTATTTTCGTCTTTGTAATTAAGTCCTGAAAACCGCAATTGTCTTTGCGGAACAACATCATATATACGTTACATATTAATGGAATTCCTAATAGCAATACGTTGGGTAATAACACTACAAAAAATCTTATAATTAATGTTTGCAACGTTAGCTTTTCACTCTTCAATGAAATTAATTTTATTCTTGTTACCTTTTTGCCAAGTGTAACACCGTTCCAAATAAAGGGTAACACAATAAAATATATCGCCATTAATATGAAAACTACTGCGAAATCATATCTAAAATCACCTAAGCTTATATTAAAGCGCTTAAACATAGCACTATAGTTTCCGGTCATAATAGCTACTACTGCACCATACATAACCGAGATTAAAAACATGTCAATTAGGGAAGCACCTATGCGATTCATTACAAGCGCTGGACGATGCATCTTTAACTTCATTTTATGTCGACTCCTTCATATCCTTCTTTACCCGTCTCATCGTACCACTTCTAAAAAACATTGTAAACTAGCGTTTCTCTTACTTTTCTTGTACAATTTGTTACAATAGCATTATAAAGGAGGTTCCCATATTGAAAAAATGGATAATCCTATTCGTCGCCTTCCTATTAACTGGTTGTGCAGGAAACACAAGTCACTTAACTTATACGGTTAACGATGAATACGAACTCATACGTACTTCTGGAAATGCATTTGAACTTTTCCCCTCGCAAGATGCTGTATATGCCACACAATACATCCCTGCAAAAATTACAGACATTGCTTGGGATGATAAATACATTATTGCAAAACAAACTGAGGAAAAATCAGATCCAAATAACCCTGACGCAGCAATTGCAAATAAAAAAAGTGAACATTATTGGATTATTGACGTAAAGCACAATAAACGTTTCGGTCCCTACAATGAAAAGCAATTTAATGAACAAAAAGATGCGTTTAAAATTAAGGTGCCTTTTCAAAATGTAGATTCATACATAAAAGAAATAAAAAAACAGTCAGCATAATATTTGAGTGCTGACTGTTTTTCTTACATTATTTTAAAAACACCTTACTCCGAAAGTGAGATATTAAACGTTTGTGACTCTTTTACAACATCTTGTGTTTCAGAATCTCCTGCAAGTAAATCATCAGTTGTAAACTGAATATCCTTTACTTTGTCTTTTCCATCGTCAAGTATTAAACCAATAATACCATCTCTTGTTTCACCAGGCTTATAGTCTTCTCTTGACACATTTTTTGTACCAACTAACGTATCTTCATCATATAAAAAGTTTTGAGTCGCTACTTTAAAATGTTGCTTACCATTAATCATAACATCATTCATAGAGAAAAATTGCATATTTTTATTTCCGCTATTCTCCACTTTATATGTAATCTCAACGTAACGAATTGTATTACTAATCTCTGTTCCACTTAGCGATGCATATAACTCTGCATCTTCTTGGCTTACTTTATCCCCTAATCTACGTTTTACTTCTTCAGGAGTTAGTGCCGTGTATACTTTCAATGTATTTTTTGCCTTTTCACTCATCTGTGATAAAGAGATTACTTTCACATCTTGTACGTGAATTTTCATTGGCGCTACTTCAAATGTTTGATTCACAGAGTGCATCTGCTCTAACTTGAAAGTACCCCATCCTGTTTCTTTCACTTTTTGTCCTACTTTTTTCAGCTCACGCCCACCATATTCTTTCGTTTCAGGAATAGATTCTTTCTTCTTCGGTTCAGCTTTCTTTTCTTCTTGATGGAAGCAACCACTTAACATAAGAAGAAAACTACATAAAACAAAAATACTTTTCCATGCTTTCATCATTTCATTTCTCCTAACACTATCATTCATGAATATAAAATTAGTCCCTTGCCTTGTAAACTATAGAAACAATGAAAAGTCCACAAAATGAACTTGTCAGTCCAGATACTATTATACCTCCAATTTGGAAAATATGAAAATAGGGATCTAGAAACGCATGCACGATAAATATAATAGTTGCCACAACAATTACTGAAATCCAATACTTTCTTTTTTCCGAAGCTAAAATAAGATCTTTACCCATTCCATTTCTATACTTCCATAAAACGTATACTAATAATAGAAAACCAATACATGTACTTCCATGTTGCATATATTTATAAACAGGGATACCGTACCATTCTCTTTGCAATAATGGTATTTTCATAACAAAATAGCCTGTCTTATGAGTGAATGCATCCCAAACAACATGCGTTAACATACCGAATAATGCTGAATAACAAAATACAAAAAGATCCTCCCATGTATGAAGCCCCCATCTCTTGTCTATTGCATATGTATAGTAGCCAGCAAATGGTTTAGGTAAATGTGTTATAAAAGGCTTTTTTAAAACGTAATGATATATACATGCTAACAAGAAGACAAGTGGTAAATTTAAATATAAGAACCCAAGCCACGTATGCCCAATAACACCATACGGTCTAAAGTGTAAAAAATATTCAAAGTCAGGCGCCATACTACCTAATATAAGAGCCGTTACGGAAATATGTTTAGAATGCTTTTTAGCCAAAGGAAGAACCGCTGCTGGATGTGCAAATGTAAACGGCATGTTTTAACTCCTTCTCACATTTTCAATAGAATACCATCTATCATAACGAGAGAATAGATCTTCATGCAATATTTATTTTCACATTGGAATATGATAGTTTAAATGATATAATCCACATAAAATATTCAGAAAATAAGGAAGGGATTCAGGTGTCATTAACACTTGTATTTGCTGCCTTTTTAGATTCAAAATCCGTTATGAATTGAGGTTTATATATTGATTGACGTACCCTTTTTACAAAATGTCACATTAAAAAAAGAAAATATCCCTAGTTTTTCCGCATATCCTTACTGCTTACCCGCTATCCGAACATTACAATCACTAGCTTTCCATCCAAATGTAACATTCATTATTGGAGAAAACGGAACGGGTAAATCAACATTACTTGAAGGAATTGCAATTGCGTTAGGTTTTAATGCAGAAGGTGGAACGAAAAATTTCCGCTTTAGCACAAACGATTCACATTCATCTTTACATGAATACCTTCGAATTTCAAAAAGTTTCAATACACCAAACGACGGTTTCTTTCTTCGCGCTGAATCTTTTTATAACGTTGCTTCTTATATTGATGAAATAGATGCTATAAAATCTTATGGCGGCGTTTCACTTCACGAGCAATCACATGGTGAATCATTCTTTTCCTTATTTATGAACCGTTTTTCAGGACAAGGTTTATACATTTTAGATGAGCCTGAGGCCGCTCTATCACCTATGAGACAACTTTCCATGCTCATTCGAATGCATGAACTAGCGGAACAAGGTTCACAATTTGTTATTGCGACGCATTCTCCTATTTTAATGGCTTACCCTGAATCTACTATATACTCTTTAACACAAGAGGGGATTCACGAATCCACATTAGAAGAAACCGAGCATTATCAAACGACGAAACTTTTCTTTGAAAATCGTGATCGATTATTTCATCATCTATTTGAGTCATAAAAAAAGAAGCAGCAATAGCTGCTTCTTTTTTATAGTGCTTCTATAAATAAGGCAACCCCGATACCGCCACCGACGCATAAAGAGGCAATTCCTTTTTCTAACCCACGTCTTTTTAATTCGTGAATTAAACTTACCGTAATACGAGCCCCTGTACAACCAATTGGATGCCCAAGTCCTACGCCACTACCGTTTACGTTCACTTTTTCACGGTCTAAGCCTAACTCTTTCTCTACAGCTAAATATTGAGCCGCGAAAGCTTCATTAATTTCAAGTAAATCTGCATCTTCCAATGACCAATCTACTTTTTCTAAACCTTTACGAATTGCTGGTGCTGGTCCAATACCCATAATTTTTGGATCTACTCCAGCTACTGAATATCCAACAATTCTAGCTAACGGTTGTAAACCTTTTTCTTTCGCTTTTTCTTCGCTCATTAATACTAGAACTGCACTCCCGTCATTAAGGCCAGATGCATTTCCCGCAGTCACTGATCCATCTTTACGGAATGCCGGCTTCAATCCAGCTAATTTTTCAGCTGTAATATCTGCACGTGGATGTTCATCCTTCGAAAATACAACTTCTTTTCTACGCTCTTTTATTGTAATAGGAACAATTTGATCGTCAAAGTATCCAGACTCGATTGCCTTCAGTGCCAATGTATGACTGCGAAGAGCAACTTCATCTTGTTCCTCTCTTGTAATTTCATATTGTTCAACTAAATTTTCCGCGGTTTCACCCATCATAATATGGTGAATCGGATCTTCTAACACTTCCCACACCGTGTCACGAATTTCTCCGTGCTGTAGACGTTGTCCCCAGCGGTGCTGTTTCAATGCATAAGGGCTCGAACTCATCGCTTCTACTCCACCTGCAACAACAACATCACTTACACCTAATTGGATTTGCATTGCAGCTGACATAATTGCTTGCATACCTGAAGAACATTGACGTTGGATTGTATATCCCGTAACTGTGTCAGGAAATCCTGCCGCTAATGCAGCTGTTCTCGCCGTATTTGCTTCATCAGTTCTTTGAATACAATGACCTAAAATTACTTCATCAACTTCATGTGGTTCTACCCCGCCTCGTTTTACAGCTTCCTGAAGTACAGGAACAGCTAATTCTACTGGCGTTACATTTTTTAGCGCTCCTCCAAAAGTTCCAATTGGCGAACGAACTGCAGCTGTAATAACAACATTATGCATTTTGTACTTGCCCCTCTCTTATGTACCCTAGTCAGTTTTTAGGTGAAATTCCATAAGATGTATATCTACAACTATCATACTATAAACATACTAAAAAATCAAAATATTTAATATAATAAAAATAGAAGGAATTAACCTTCTATTCTGTCAGTGCATATAAAAACTTTTGCAAAATTTTCTCTGTCGTTTCATTCAATTTTGGCAACTTATCTACTGGAAAATATTGAAGTTTCAACCCTTCATGATCGAGCTTTAATTCCCCGCTCACATGATGTGCCTGATACAGATGAATGACATTGAAAATTTCATCGCCATTCGGATAACGGAAATATACTTCTTTTCCTGATAGAACACCAAGAAATTGCATTATTTTTGCAGTTAACCCCGTTTCCTCAAATAACTCTCTACGTGCCGTTTCTTCTGTCGTTTCACCCAGTTCCATCGCCCCGCCAGGTACACCCCAATCATATGTATCTGAACGATATTGAAGCAATACTTCTTGATTATCATTTAATATAATGATTGCTGATCCTACGAGAATAAGCGGTCTTGTACCAACGACTTTTCGTAACTCTTCAATATACCCCATATGTAAATTCCCCTTTCCCTAACCTCCCTTATCATAACAAAATTTCTCTCTTTTTGTTCATGTAATTTTAAAGAAAAAAAGGAAGCTTTCGCCTCCATTTTTTCACCTTTATTTCTTAAAACTTTCATATTTTACAGCTTCAAAAGCTTCCTCAATTTCATCATTACGATAATGGACATATGTAAAACGGCCCAATTCTACTAACCTTGCTATTTCCTGTAACGCTTTATGCTGCTCATATGTTTCTTTCAGCTTAATATGTACATAAAACTTCATTAAAGGATGTTCATATAAAGGTTCTCCCACCTCTACATATACATCTTCAACCCCTTGTACAACTCTTACATAACTCGCAAATTGATAAAGTGCTTCTCTGTCTGAAACGATTTTTAATGTATACATATATTCTCCCCCTTTCCTTTACTATATCAAAAAGACGACCATACCATGTTATAGAACTATGAAATTTTTTCGACTTGTCATCTATATATTCAATAAAGAAGGCGTTTATCCATACATGACATCTTTTTCCCACATATATTATAGGAAGAACTTTTTTTCATTTGAGGTGTTCCTTATGGATCCATACGTCAATATATGTATTTGCATTACTCCCGGCGCCGATATTTCTGATGACCGCATCGCAAAAGATTTAGCTGTTGCAGAATCAATTTGGCACCCCATTACATTTCAAATTCAAGAAGTAATTGTATTAAATGAACTTTTCCGTTTTTTTGACCGTGAAATCAGTTATAAAAATTCCATTCAAAGTCAAGAAAAGTTGGCATCCTTTTTCCAAACATGTGTAAATGAAGCTCCTGAATGCGACCTTTATATTTGTTATATTGGCAGTGATTATTTCAAAGAAACAGCAGTAATTGCCTGCGCTTATTCTTTAGCAAAACAACAGCAACTTACTGGCTATATCGTTTTAACAAATTCGGCTGCCCCTATGAAAAATATATATACGCTCGCTCACGAAATCGGTCATATTTTATTTACAAGACGTATTCATGGAAAACTTACTCATGCAGATCCTCATTCTCCAACCGGCTCGGAGCACCACCCTTCTCCAACAAATCTTATGTATCCGATAGTCCCTCGTCCAGAAAACGTTCATATTCATTCCTTATTAACAACAGAACAAAAAGCGCTCTCTTTACAAAGCTCTTTACTACAAAGAAAAAAACAGTAACCCTCATGTTACTGTTTAAAACAACTTGTTCCAATCAACAAACCAAATCCCGGCTGCTAGAAATAAAAATAGACAACTAAATGTAAATGTAATCCCTCTAAAAATCCCTATATAATATTTCTTTGGAAATAATTTTTTGTATATCCAGAGCAGCCGCTTTCCTATTAAACCGAAAAACAGAATATATCCTGATGTATAATCTAATATATTAATAAAATAGTCAACATATATCCTTTTTATAAAAGAGTTATTGTTAGGTTAACCTTAGAAAACTACTACTTAATTTACCTATAAATAATACTGTCTCTCTTTTTATTCGTATACTTTCCTTTTTCTAATTTTATATGAATTTTCAAAAGCATATAAATAACAATGAAAAGAATTATTTGTTGTACATACATTCCAATAATACTTGATAAATCTATCATTACGAATACATATTCCAATGCAATTGGAACTAGTAAATACGCCAAAGTAAACCAACCACCAAATTTAATATTTACAATAGCTGCAAATAGAACTACTATTCCAACAAGAATGAAGCTTTCTGTCGCAGTAAATTTAATAAATGTTGTACCATAAAAATTATTTAATAATGCAATACTGAAAATTGATAAAAACCATATCGCACCTGTTATATACATAATTAAAAATTCAGTTCTTTTACGCTTAAATGAGGCTGTTCTCATGCCCCATATTAATACACTAATTCCTACAAAAATCATAATCGGATATCCGATTAATTCAATTAAAGAATAAGACAAACGATGGTCGGCTTCACTAAAAAATACACTCTTCATCATCGTGAATGCTAATAAATTTATAATAAAGTAAAGCAATAATTTATAATTCCCTTTTTTATCAACTTCCATCTCTTTGGCAAGTTGATTTGCATACTCTTTTGGAGCATGACCGAATATATCATTTACACTCTTCCCTCTCTTTTCTCCTTCTATTAAATGAACTTCCGCATCTTCTATAAAGGAAATAATATCAGCTTCTCTAATGCCCTTCGTTCGTAAATACCCTTGAGTATCATCTAAAAACTTTTGCCCTTCATTCGATAGCACTTTTATCACTCCCTTATTTAACCATTTCTCTTCTATTCGTCTTCATCATAATTTCAAGGAAAATTAAAATAAACAAACTTCCGTATAAACATATAATTTGAAATAACATTGGCATAAGATCTTCAGATGTAAATGTTTTAAACATTAACATAATAGAAAGCGGAATGATTAAATATAAGTTTTTAAACCATCCTTCAAAATATATATTTATAGCTACTGTTATGATAAAAATCCCACCAGCTAATATATAACTTTGGACTTCGGTGAATGTGAGCATTTTTGTAGGATATATCACATCTAATATCGTAACAGCTCCTAATAAAAACAATGGAGCAATCATAACTAAAGACCACATAGAAAACCATGTTTTTGTAAAGCTTGTGACGAAGGTCATTTTGCGAAGTAGAAAATTAGGACCCATAACAACTAAAATCAATGAAAAACTGTAACCGATACACTGAATAAGTGAAATCTGTAACATTCCATTATTCACTATTAAGATAGAAGCAATAATCCAAAAAGATACGATATTCATTACTGTAAAACCAATTTGCTTCCACGTTTCCTGTCTATCTCTTTCCATCACTTTTACAAGTTCATTTGCATATTCTTTCGGTGAGCTTCCGAAAATATCTTCTACACTCTTCCCCTCACTCTCACCTTCTATTAAATGAAGTTCTGCGTCTTCTAAAAAGTTTTCAATATCACTTTCTTTCACACTCTTTGCCGTCAAAAATAATCTCATATCTAACAAAAACTTTCGTGCTTCACTTGATAACATTATTTTCTCCTTCCCTTCCCTTCAAGTAGACGTTCTACACTACTTTGCATCGCTTCCCAGCGATCCATAAATTCATCAAGTGCTTCCTCGCCTTTTTCTGTTAATGTGTAATATTTTCTCTTTGGACCAGATGGAGATTCCTTCATTACGCTTGTTATTAGTCCTTCTTTTTGCATTCGTATTAATAACGGATAAATACTTCCCTCACTCGCCATTGTAAAACCATACTTTGCTAGCTTCTCACTCATTTCATAACCGTATATTTCGCCTTCAGAAATAATAGCAAGTAAGCATCCTTCTAAGATCCCTTTCAGCATTTGACTTGTCGACATAATTCAAATCCTCCTACTATCTTGTTTTACAAGATAGATAAGCGTAAGTATCTTGCTTTACAAAATAGTATAGCAAAGACTATTTTGCAAAACAAGATAGCTAACGATATTTTTTCCAAATGTTTGCAGGATTTTCATTATAAACTCTCTAAATAGAGCACTATGAAAACTTTATTATGAAGGGATGTTTTTCATCATGGTTACAAATCGAGTTGTCTTTTTAACAGGTGCTGCGAGTGGTATTGGATATGAAATGGGAAGTGCTTTTGCAAAAGAAGGTGCAAAAGTTGTGATTACTGATCGTCTTGAACAACGTGCGAAAGAAGCTGCTGAGCAATTACAAAGTGAAGGTTTTCAAGCTATCGGTTTAAAATGTGACGTTACATCTGAAGAGGAAATTACAGCATCAATTTCTCAAACAGTTAGTCATTTCGGTTCATTAGATATATTAATTAACAACGCAGGAATGCAACACGTTTCACCCATTGAAGACTTTCCAACGGAAAAGTTTGAGCTACTAATTCAAATTATGCAAATTGCTCCGTTTATCGCAATTAAGCATGCCTTTCCGATTATGAAACAACAAAAATATGGTCGTATTATTAATGTCGCTTCTATTAACGGCCTTGTCGGGTTTGCTGGAAAAGCTGCCTACAATAGTGCAAAACATGGCGTAATTGGATTAACAAAAGTTGCCGCTTTAGAAGGTGCTACGCATGGTATTACTGTTAATGCCCTTTGCCCTGGTTATGTCGATACCCCTCTTGTACGTAATCAACTACAAGACTTAGCTACTACACGAAATGTACCACTTGAAAATGTTTTAGAAGATGTTATTTATCCACTCGTCCCACAAAAGCGCTTATTACAAGTACAAGAAATCGCTGATTATGCTATGTTTTTAGCGAGTGAAAAAGCTAAAGGTATTACTGGTCAAGCTGTCGTTATCGATGGTGGCTATACTGCGCAATAAAAAATAAAGTTTGCTCAAGAAGAGCAAACTTTATTTTTTATTGCGAGGATCTTCGTACTTTAGTAATTGCCGCGGGAGCTTCTCAATTGCAACAATTACCCCCTCTAATTTACTTTCAATACGGTGGAGTAAATATAATGTTACAACAATTGGAAACCCTACATTACCTATCATCTTGATCCACTCTTCCATCCTCTTCTCCTCCTTTCATTATATAAGTAAGAGAAAACAATGCATTTAGGCATAAAAAAACAAGCTATTATGTATTAGCCTGTTTTTCAAATAATGATGCAATTTCTCGTTTATAATCCCCGCTTATAATACCTTTCTCAGTAATAATTCCTGTAATTAATTCGTTCGGTGTTACGTCAAATGCAGGGTTATAAACATTCGTTCCAATTGGTGCTACTTGTTTTCCAAAGATTTTCGTAACTTCTGTTTCATCTCTTTCTTCAATAATTATTTCGGCTCCAGTTTCTTTCGTAACATCAAATGTTGACAGTGGCGCAGCAACATAAAATGGGATAACAAAGTGCTTTGCTAAAATAGCTAAATTCATTGTCCCTATTTTATTTGCCGTATCTCCATTTGCGACAATTCGATCCGCCCCTACAATAATTGCATTTATTTCTTTCGTTTGAATAGCATGAGCTGCAGTATTATCTGTAATAAGGGTCACATCAATATTTGCTTGCTTTAATTCCCAGGTCGTTAAGCGACCACCTTGTAAAACTGGTCTCGTTTCACACGCATATGCATGTAAACGCACACCTTTCTCTTTTCCAATATAAAAGGGAGCTAATGCAGTTCCATATCTGGCAGTTGCGATACTTCCAGCGTTACAGATTGTTAAAATATTATCGCCATCTTTAAAACATGTTAACGCATATTCCCCAATATTTCGGCACACCTCTTCATCTTCCTGCTGAATGCGAAGCGCTTCTTCTTCTAATGTTTTTTGTGCTTCTTTTATTGTAGTAATCTCTCGAATAGATTCTCTCATACGATCAATTGCCCAAAATAAATTTACTGCTGTCGGGCGTGACGTTCCTAAATAATTACAATCTCTATTAAACTTCTTTTGAAATTCTTCAATATGTACAGTGTTATATTTTTTTGATGCAAGCGCCAAGCCAAATGCAGCTACAATTCCAATTGCAGGCGCTCCTCGTACTTCTAACATTACGATACTTTTCCAAACCTCTTCAATAGTCGTCAATGTTTTGTATTCTGTGCTATGCGGCAATTTCGTTTGATTTAATACCGCAATTGCATCACCTTTCCAGCTTACAGATCTCGGAACAGTAACAATTGTACTCACGCTTTTACGCCCCCTGAAACTGTCTGTTGAAATAATGTTCGAAACAGTTGAATATCAGCACTTTTAGATTCATATTTTATTAGTTCTTTACCTAAGGATAGCGCTTGTTTCTTAGCTTGAATTCTTGTTTCTTTATTTTCTATTTCATCTAAATCTGCTACATGAGCTAAACCAATTGTTCTACGAATCAGTTCACATCCGGCAAATCCAACTGCATCAGTAAAGATATTTTGCAAAATAATTGGTAACCATTGTTTTTCTTTCGTATATGCTTCTACACCTTCTCCAATCCATAATTTTGTAAAATTTTCTACAAAATAACTCCACGTCTTTTCTATATGGAAAAATAGTACACTTCTTTTTTCTTCTTCTCTAGATAAAGCATTTAGTAATAGATTTGCAATAAATTGACCTATGTCAAATCCAAATGGGCCATATGTCGCAAATTCTGGATCAATCACTTTCGTTTCAGAAGGTGAAGAAAAAATACTACCAGTATGTAAATCACCATGAATAAGAGTTTCTTTTCTTGTTAAGAACTTATATTTATATTGTGCTACTTTTAGTTTTAAAGTTTTATCACTCCAAAGTTCATCAACCACTAGCTGTAAATCTGGCTCATAATCATTTGTATCATAATGTCCAAACGGATCTGTAAACACTAATTCCTCTGTAATTTTACAAAGGTCCGGATTTACAAAGGTACCTTCTAGTACCCTCTTCTCTTCTGACTGTAAACCAAAATCTGAAGTGTAAAATAAAACATGTGCTAGAAAACGGCCGATATGCTGGGATAAAAGCGGATATTCTTCTCCGTCTATTAATCCTTTTCTTGTAATTGTTAGTCTTGATAAGTCTTCTATTACCGTTATCGCTAACTCTTCATCATGACTGTACACTACTGGAACATAATCCGGTACATACTGCGCAAAAATTTGTAATGCCTTGCTTTCAATCGTTGCTCTTTTTATAGACAATGGCCAGCTTTCACCAACTACTTTCGCATAAGGCAGTGCTTGTTTTATTATAATTGATTTCTCTCCATCATCTAATTTGAACACATAATTTAAGTTTCCGTCTCCAATTTCATGACAAACGACATTTGCCTTTGCTTCAAAATAGCCATGATCTTTCGCATATTGTACAGCTGTTATTTCTGTTAATGAATAATATCCCATCGTCTTCTCCCCCTTTTTAAATTCAGAGGTTTTTCTAACATAGAAAAACCTCTTTCCACTAAGAAAGAGGTTTGAAGTTTATCTTCTCCCCTCTTATCTGCCAGAAAGTTTTACTTTCTGCTGGAATTAGCACCGTGCCTTTTGGCGTAATAAACGCCCCATTTCACAATGGTATTACGGTCGGTTGCTGGGCTTCATCGGGCCAAATCCCTCCACCTGCTCTTGATAAGAGTTGTATAATTTTTTGAATTTTTAACTTTATGTTGAAGACTATACCAAGAATAAAAATCACTTGTCAACATTTTATTTGTATAATTCTGGACGGCGATCCGCAAAAACTGGAATTCCTTTACGTACTTCTTTAATTTTCTCGAATTCAAGCTCTCCAAATAAAATTGATTCCTCTTCATTCGCCTCTACTACAACTTCACCCCAAGGGTCCACAATTAAAGAATGACCCGCAAATACATTATTTGGATCCTTTCCTGCTCTATTACATGCAACAACATAACACTGATTTTCAACTGCTCTTGCTTGCAATAGCAAACGCCAATGTGCTAAACGAACTAATGGCCATTCAGCTACAACAAATAATACTTTTGCCCCTTTAGCAGTATGGACACGCATCCACTCTGGAAAACGAATATCATAACAAATTGTTCCAGCGCATTCAACATCATCCAGCTTAAATTCGCCCGTACCATTACCCGCTATTAAATATTTATGTTCATCCATAAGCTGAAATAAATGTACTTTACTATATTCGTTGACTAGCTGTCCTTCATTATTTACAACATACATCGTATTTGTAACGCCTTGCTCTGTTTGCTTTGCTATAGAACCACCAACAATATGTACATCATATTGCTTCGCCCATTCTATTAACTTTTCTTTCGTTTCCACTCCATCCCTATCTGCAATTTCAGAAAGTCTCGTTAAATCATATCCTGTTGTCCATAGTTCTGGTAAGACGATAACATCTGGCCTTTCCTTCATAGCTTCGCTTATTTTATTTTTAGCATTCTCAATATTTTTTTCTACATCTCCAAAAACAATATCCATTTGAATACATGCGACTTTCATTTTTTCAGCCCCATTCTTATTTTTTTCTTTACAAAATACTGGAAAGATTATATTATTTGTCACTAGAATTGTAACAACTTTCAAAAGAGGTGGAAAGTATGAAATTATTTCAACCTTCTGAGATAGTAACATCATTGCCAACACAATTTTTCGCTTCACTTGTTGCAAAAGTTAACAAAGTCGTTGCAGCTGGTCATGATGTTATTAATCTAGGTCAAGGTAATCCAGATCAACCAACACCGCAGCATATCGTAAAAGCTTTACAAGACGCTGCCGAAAAGACCATTCATCATAAATATCCGCCATTTCGCGGACATGAAAGTTTAAAGGAAGCCGTGACTACATTCTATAAACGTGAATACGGCGTCGAATTAAACCCAAAAACTGAAGTTGCTATTTTGTTTGGTGGGAAGGCTGGATTAGTAGAATTACCAGTTTGTTTTACAAACCCTGGTGATACGATTCTCGTTCCAGATCCAGGCTATCCAGATTATTTATCAGGAGTTGCTTTAGCCAAAGCACAATTTGAAACAATGCCGCTTATTGCAGAAAATAACTTTTTACCAGATTATACAAAAATTAATAACTCTATTGCCGAGCGTGCAAAATTAATGTTTTTAAACTATCCAAATAATCCTACAGGTGCTACTGCATCAAAAGATTTTTTTGATACAACCATTCATTTTGCTAATAAACATAATATATTAGTTGTTCACGATTTCGCTTACGGTGCTATCGGATTTGATGGTCAAAAACCTGTTAGTTTCTTGCAAGCAGATGGTGCGAAAGATATAGGAATTGAAATTTACACGTTATCAAAAACTTTCAACATGGCTGGCTGGCGTATTGCTTTTGCAGTTGGAAATGAAAGTGTCATCGAAACCATTAACCTATTGCAAGATCATATGTATGTTAGTATTTTTGGTGCAATTCAAGATGCTGCTCGCGAAGCACTATTAAGTTCACAGTCTTGTGTAGTAGATCTTGTAAATAGTTACGAATCTCGGAGAAACGCTCTTATTTCAGCTTGTCACTCAATTGGTTGGAATGTAGACATTCCAACCGGATCATTCTTTGCATGGCTTCCTGTACCAGAAGGTTATACATCCGAGCAATTTTCTGATATTTTACTAGAAAAAGCACACGTTGCAGTTGCTCCTGGTGTTGGATTTGGTGAACATGGCGAAGGGTATGTCCGTGTTGGTCTCTTGCATACAGAAGATAGATTACGAGAAGCCATTAATCGAATTGATAAATTAAATTTTTTCAAAAAGTAATTGACAACATGAAAAATATCTGACAAAATTCAGTTATCTTAAAAATTTAAACATTTCTAAATACTTCTTATCAAGAGCAGGTGGAGGGACGAGCCCGACGAAACCCGGCAACCGATCTACAATCGTAGACACGGTGCTAATTCTCGCAGCATTATGCTGACAGATAAGGAGCTGGTTGTAAAAAAACCTCTCCTTAGCTGAGAGGTTTTTTTATTTAACTAGGAGGTTATAACAATGAGCGGAATTATAGCGACGTATTTAATCCATGATGATTCACATAACTTAGAAAAAAAGGCTGAGCAAATTGCACTTGGTTTAACAATTGGCTCTTGGACTCATTTGCCACAATTATTGCAAGAACAATTAAAGCAACATAAAGGCAACGTCATTCATATTGAGGAATTAGCTGAACATGAACATACGAATTCGTATTTACGTAAAAAAGTAAAACGCGGAATTATTAAAATCGAATATCCGTTATTAAACTTCAGTCCAGATTTACCAGCAATTTTAACGACTACATTTGGAAAGCTATCCCTTGATGGCGAAGTAAAATTAATTGACTTAACTTTTTCAGAAGAATTGAAAGAACATTTTCCTGGTCCAAAATTCGGGATAGATGGGATTCGAAACCTTTTACAAGTGCATGATCGTCCCCTTTTAATGAGTATTTTTAAAGGAATGATTGGACGAAATATTGGGTATTTAAAAACGCAATTACGTGATCAAGCAAGTGGTGGTGTAGATATAGTAAAAGATGATGAAATATTATTTGAAAATGCATTAACACCACTTACGAAACGCATTGTATCTGGAAAAGAAGTTTTACAATCCGTATATGAAACATACGGACATAAAACGTTATATGCCGTAAATTTAACAGGACGAACTTTTGATTTAAAAGAAAATGCGAAACGTGCAGTGCAAGTTGGAGCTGATATTCTATTATTTAACGTATTTGCTTACGGACTAGATGTACTGCAATCACTTGCAGAAGATGATGAAATCCCAGTTCCTATTATGGCACACCCTGCTGTAAGTGGTGCTTATTCAGCATCTAAGTTATATGGAATTTCATCTCCATTATTACTCGGAAAGCTACTACGCTATGCTGGGGCTGACTTTTCATTATTCCCATCTCCATACGGAAGTGTTGCGCTAGAAAAAGAGGAAGCTCTTGCTATCTCAAAATATTTAACTGAAGACGATGCATTTTTCAAGAAGAGCTTTTCTGTTCCATCTGCTGGTATTCACCCTGGTTTCGTTCCCTTTATTGTACGAGATTTCAGTAAAGATGTTGTTATTAATGCTGGCGGCGGGATACATGGACATCCAAATGGAGCGCAAGGCGGTGGTAAAGCTTTCCGTACTGCAATTACAGCTACTTTGCAAGGTAAATTACTCCATGAAGTAGATGAAATTAATTTACATAGCGCACTACAAATATGGGGAAACCCCTCTCATGAGGTGAAGTTATGAGTATTCAATTGTTTTGTGATTTCGATGGTACGATTACAAATAATGATAACATTATGTCCATTATGGAAAAATTCGCTCCACCAGAAGCAGAAGAAGTAAAAAATAGAATTTTATCACAAGAGCTATCTATTCAAGAGGGTGTTTCTCAATTATTTCAATTAATACCTACTCATCTGCACGATGAAATTATTCAATTTTTAATAGAAACTGCTGAAATTCGTAATGGTTTTCATGAATTTATACAATTTGTAAATGAAAATAACATTTCTTTTTACGTTATATCAGGTGGAATGGATTTCTTCGTCTATCCACTCTTACAAGGACTCATTCCAAAAGAGCAAATTTACTGTAATGAAACAGATTTTTCAAATGAATACATTACGGTGAATTGGCCTCATCCTTGTGATCATCATTGTCAAAATCATTGCGGATTATGTAAATCATCACTCATCCGTAAATTGAGTGATACGAATGACTTCCATATTGTGATTGGAGATTCAATTACTGATTTACAAGCTGCGAAACAAGCAGATAAAGTATTTGCTCGTGACTTCCTTATTACAAAGTGTGAAGAGAATTATATTGCTTATACACCGTTTGAAACATTCCATGATATTCAAAATGAATTAAAACATTTGTTGGAGGTGAAATCATGAAACAACTTTTTCGTCAATGGTATGACTTAAGCGAGATAAAAAAAGAATTAACAACTCGAAATTGGTTCCCAGCAACAAGTGGTAATATTTCTATAAAAGTTAGTCATGAGCCACTTACTTTTCTCATTACAGCAAGCGGTAAAGATAAAACAAAAACCACTCCAGATGATTTTCTATTAGTAGATCATGTAGGAGTTCCCGTTTTAGAGACTGAATTACGCCCTTCAGCAGAAACAATATTGCATACACATATTTATAACAATACGAATGCCGGATGCGTACTTCATGTTCATACAACTGATAATAATGTCATCACAAATTTATATAGTGATGCAGTTACCCTTCAAAATCAAGAAATTATTAAAGCTCTCGATATTTGGGAAGAAGGGGCAACAATTCACATTCCTATTATCGAAAACCATGCCCATATCCCAACGCTTGGAGAAAACTTCCGAAAGCATATACAAGGTGATTCGGGAGCGGTATTAATCCGTAACCACGGTATTACCGTATGGGGCCGAGATAGCTTTGATGCAAAGAAGAGATTAGAAGCTTATGAGTTTTTATTCCAATTTCATATAAAACTATTATCAATTCAAGGAGGCGTTTCTAATGGCGCAAATTCATATTCATGAAGTAAATACTCGTATTGAAAATGAAGTGGAAGTATCTAAATTTCTACAAGAGGAAGGCGTTTTATATGAGAAATGGAATATTTCTAAACTTCCTACTCATTTAAATGAAAATTATTCTTTAACAGATGAAAACAAAGCTGAAATATTAGCTGTTTTTTCAAAAGAAATCGCTGATGTTTCAGCACGTCGAGGTTATAAAGCACATGATGTAATTTCACTTTCAAATAGCACACCTAACCTTGACGAATTATTAATTAATTTCCAAAAAGAACATCATCATACAGACGACGAAGTCCGCTTTATCGTCAGTGGTCATGGCATTTTCGCTATTGAAGGCAAAGATGGGAAATTCTTTGATGTTGAACTTGAGCCAGGCGATCTAATATCTGTTCCAGAAAATGCAAGACATTATTTTACCTTGCAAGATGATCGTCAAGTTGTAGCTATTCGTATTTTTGTAACAACTGAAGGCTGGGTTCCAATCTATTAAGGTAGTTAGTTGAATAAAAGGACTTGGATCCCCTTTTCCAAACTTTTATTCACTCTACATATATACATCCTCCTATGGAACAGGCTTATTTCACTTTTGAAATAAGCCTGATTTTTTATTTACTCAAAAGTACCATTTCATCACAAATTTAACGCCTTGATTTTTCAAGTGTATTTTTTGAACATTTATTGAACATTTATTGAAATTTTTCTGAAAATTCTGTTTTAAATGTGATATACTACAATTAACTAAGAAGGAAAATAATATCGCAAACAGAGGGGGATAATCATGAGCTTACTTATCGCACTTATACTTGGAGTTACATGTGGAGCATTTCCTGTTATTTTAGGAGCTATTATGGAAGAGTTAGAAATTGGTGTTTTAGGATTTGTCGCATCTTGTGTAAGCGCTTTATTTTTTGGTTTATTCGGCGCTATTCCTGTTTCAATTCTGTGTGCTTTTTATATAATACGCCATGCTCGTACAAAACAATTTGGTCCTAATCACATCGCACAAATTATCCCATTCCCGGTTGAACGATGTCGCCGCGCTTCTAACTTATAATGACTAAATAAATAAAAGTCCTCAAATGAGGACTTTTATTTATTTTCTTCTAGAAATTGAAACAATTCTTGTAGATGTAGGGCATCTTCACCATAGCTAACAGATACATGAAATATACCGTCAATCTCAGCTTGCATATAAAGATCCACTCCATCACGATCATATTTCAATGCCAAATAAAACTCCATTTCTTCTAACATCTTTTTAGAGGTTCGAATTACATAATGCCCCTTCTCATCTCTTCCATATTCAAAGTCTGGTTCAAAATCATATTTTTGTTTAAAAGCTTCTTTTTGTTTTTCATTAATTTGCATACAAGTAGCTCGCTGTACAGTATCAATCATCTCATCAAACTTTTGAAGGTCCACCTCGTTTACCCCCTTATATATTTTTTATATAATACTTGTGTTCCACTATTTTCTTCGCCATCCTTAATTAACTCTTCATACAATTCTTTCGCCAAACTTAAGCCTGGGACTGGTAATTGTAATTTTTCTGCTTCCTCTAAAGCAATTTTCATATCTTTCATAAAATGCTTTACATAAAATCCTGGCTCAAAGTCTCCTTTTAACATTCGAGGAGCTAAATTACTTAATGACCAACTACCTGCTGCCCCTGTTGAAATACTCTCTAACACTTTATCTGGATTCAATCCAGCCTTCTTCGCGTAAGCAACAGCCTCACATACTCCAATCATATTGGAAGCAATCGCAATTTGATTGCACATTTTTGTATGTTGTCCACTCCCAGCTGGTCCTTGTAATTGAATGTTTGTTCCTAACTTTTCAAGTAAAGGTAAGCATCTATCATATATTTCTTTCTCTCCACCTACCATAATTGCGAGTTTTGCTTCTTTCGCACCAACATCTCCTCCTGAGACAGGTGCATCTAACGTATATATATTTTTGCTTTTTGCAACTTCATTAATATGTTTTGCTAAAGTAGGTGTAGATGTCGTAAAGTCAATTGCTATCGTACCTTCTTTTGCATGTTCTATAATTCCTTCTATACCAAAATACACTTCTTCTACATCATGTGGATATCCAACCATTGTCATTACAATATCAACTTGCTTCACTAACTCTTTTGGCGTATCACACCATTGTGCACCATCTTGCACTAAAGAATCTGTTTTTGCTTTCGTTCTATTATATACATATACTTTATGACCATCTTGCATTAAGTGATAAACCATACTTTTTCCCATTACGCCAATACCAATGAAACCTATTGATAAAGTTTTATGTTCCATTTTCTCATCCCCTTTGTTCTAATAAATCATTTACCATCTTTCGGAACTCTTTATTAAAGTCATCATCCATACTATTTTTTACATTTGAAAATAACATAACAAAAATTCCTTTTTCTTTATTAAAATTATTGAAAGTGTTCCAACCAGATAATACACCATGATTATGAAAATAATCTGGATATATATAAAAACTAAATGCATATTTCCGTTCTGCTGAAGGCGAAAACATTGCTTGTATACTTTGTTCAGAAAGAAGTTTTCCACTTATAATTGCTTCGTCTAACTTCTTCATATCTCCAACTGTCGTATACATCTCACCACAACCATATAGCCAATCCATGCCTAACTTCTGCGCTGGTACAAGCTCTTGATTTTTTTTCACATAACCCTTTGTAAAATTTTTATCTCCAGGTACCATATTTCCCATACCGGATTCATGCATATCTGCTTTTACAAATATGTTTTCTTTTATGTAATCTCCTAAAGGTTTTTTCGAGATATGTTCTATTATATAAGCAAGAACCATATAATTATAATCTGTATATCTCCAACCTGTTCCTGCAGGAAATTCTAAATTTTGACGTCCAATCCAATTAATTAACTGTAAACGGGAAGCAGCATTCACATTTCCTTTCGCATGTTCAGGTAAACCAGAGGTATGGGTTAATAAATGATATAGCGTAATATTTTTATTCTCCGGAAATGAAGGAATATATTTATTTACATTATCTTGAATATTCAATTTACCTTGTTCTTGCAACTGTAAAATAGATGTGGCAACAACTGTTTTCGTAATAGAACCAATACGATATTTTGTTTGAGGCGTATTTTCTATTTTATTTTGAACATCAGCATACCCATATCCTTTATTCAATATAACACGCTCTTTATCTGTTACCAAAACTGTTCCATTAAATTGCTTTCCGACTAAATATTGATCTAATTTTTGAGATATGCTAGCATAATCAATTTGTTGCTCTTCTTTTTCTTCTATATTCCCTTGTACTTCTGATTCAATAATAGGATTCACTTTAGTTGTTAATACAGTGTTTTCCTTTATATTGGGGCTAACAAGAAAATAGTATACTCCGCCGCCAACTATAGCAGACAGTGAAGCCATCACCATTACTTTTTTTATCATATTGATCCTCCATAATTCCTTCGCTAAAAATTGTCCCCCTATTCTATTATCAAACAATAAAAAAAAATCGCAACAATTTGTTGCGAAAAATTACATTTTTTCTTTTCTATACACACATACTTGATTCTTCCCATTTTTTTTCGCTTCATATAATGCAATGTCCGCTCGTTGCATTAATTCTTCTCTTGTAGTTCCTTGTTCATATAACGCAACTCCAAAGCTAGCTGTTAGCTTCGAAATTCCAGTGAATTGCTTTGTTTCAATGAAGAATCGTAATGACTCCGCAACTTGAAATGCTTCCTTTTCTACTGTATTTGTCACTAATATAATGAATTCTTCTCCTCCCCATCTTGCAAATACATGTTGTTGCTCCACTTTAGATTTCATAAGCTCTGCAAGTTGTATTAATGCCAAATCACCAAAATCATGACCATATGTGTCATTAACCGTTTTAAAATTATCTATATCAAATAAAATGATAGCTATTTTCTCATCACTACGTATTACCTTTTCCCACTCTACCTCTAGTATTTGTTGAAACTTTAAACGATTATAAATCTCTGTCAATGAATCTACCATAGCAAGTCTTTCTTGCTCTTGATAGATTTCATCTAATTCTGTAATTTCCGTGCACTTTACAATAAATCTTGATAAATCTTCTGGCAATGGTGTCGCACGTAATAAAAAAGTTGATACTACCCCTTCATAATTTAGCATCTTAATTCTTCTACCACTTGATAAAGTATCGTCTAACCATGTTATATCATGCGTCGTCGAATAGTATCCACTTTCTCTAATAAAATGTTCAGCAAATACTAAATGTTGCTCACGATAGGCAAACAGATTTTCATATCCAAAAAAAGCTAAAAAATTTGTATTACAATCAACAATCTCATCATCTTCTACTATAAATAATAGATCATTTTGAAAATCAAACATCGTTTGAAGCAATTCCTGCTGCAAACCGACTTGCCTTACTAAAGAAAGTTGATACAAACTCTTATTCACTTCCTCTAACACTGCTTGCGGAGTTACAGGAGCTATTACAATATTACGTATTCCTAATGCAAGTACATCTGTGAATTCTTTTGTTATTTGTTGATCCCAAATGACAATGAATGTACTGTGCGGAGTATACATATTCTTTATATATTTTATTTGAGAATAATCTGTTACATACGTAATGATAATGTGTGGTTTCGTTCTTTGAAATAATAGTTCGCCCTCTTCAAAACTATTTGCTATAAACATACATTTTGGATGGATAGTTTCTACCGTTTGTTGATGCTTACATCCATTTTCTATATAAAGGACATTTAACTGCAGATCTTGTAACACATTTTGGAAAACCGTATTCTCTAATAAAAAATGTAGTATGTTCATCACTAGTCTTCACTCACTTCATATATCTTGTTCTACTGAATTCCTCACAAACTTTTTTAAAAGACTGTTCTCCAATAAACTTTAATTTGTGAGAGATACATATTAACAAGCTAATTGAGAATGTTATCTTCGCTTTTCACTCTATAAATTCCTTTTTTAGTGTATGATTGTAGGAATTGTATCGTTTGTATGAATGCCCTAGCTTATTTTTAAAACTTGACAATTAAAATAAAGATATTATATTCTTAAATTCGATAACTTACAAAATGTAAGTAGTGTATATTATTTTTTTGAAAATAATTCGATATACAATTTGGAGGATATACAATGACAAACGACAACTTTTTTAACGTTCTATATGAACGCACATCTACACGTGCATTCAACCCAAATAAAGAAATCTCATCTACAGAATTACATGAGATTTTAAAAGCCGCAGCACAAGCACCTTCCGCTTGGAACTTGCAACACTGGAAATTCCTCGTTTTTCAAGGTGAAGATGTACAAAAACGATTACACCCAATAGCTTATAACCAACAACAAATTCTTGATGCTTCTGCAGTAGTCGCTATTTTAGGTGATTTAGAAGCTTATAAAAATGTTGAGCCAGTATATGGTCCAATTGTAGAACAAGGATTTATGAAAGAAGAAGCAAAAGAACGCTTAGCTAAAAATATTGAATCTGCATATGCTCGTGAACAATTCCCAAGAGATGCTGCCTTTTCAAATGCATCTTTAGCAGCAATGCAACTTATGCTTGCAGCTAAAGCAACTGGTTGGGATACTTGTGCTATTGGTGGCTTCAATCCACAAGCACTGACAGACGAATTTAACGTTTCATCTCGTTACGTTCCAATTATGCTTATCACAATTGGTGAATCAACTTTAAAAGGCCACCCTGCACCTCGTATGAGCGTAGAGCAAGTGAGTGAGTGGGCAAAATAATAAAAAACGAAGGTAACTACATTGCCTTCGTTTTTTTATTTCCTGTCATACTTTTGTAATATTACTACAAATCATTCGACATTTATACTTATGGAAAAGTATATTCTATTCCCTTATCATAAATAAACTTGACGTTTTGTGTCGAATTTTGTTTAGGTGTTGAAATATACCCGTGTGTTTTTGTTACAATTGTGATACAATGATAACAAATAGATAACAAGAGAGGGATTTTCATTGAGTTCATACGGAAGCTTTATCGCACTTTTATGTTACATAGTAACTGTACTGCTTCTATATTTTATTGGTGATGCCGCAAACATCTCCATTTTACAATTCCCAAAAGAAGAAGCATTCCAATTAGAATCAGAAAAACATACTGCACGATCCATTGTACCACTACTCCTAGCTCTTCCTGTATATATCATCGTTTTATATAAAAGTAAAAAAGTGTAAAGGCTACCTATTTCATTTATTTCGGTGGTTTTTACATTTTTTTGTTATATTTACCCTATTTTAAACATCATTCCATACTAAACACCCAGCTAGTCATTTAAAATGAGAAAATCCCCTAGAAAAAATTCCACTCTCTGTCCAGTCACTCACTACCGAACTTACATAGATTATAAGTGTGAAGGGGGTGATGAGGATTATGTTTGGATCATTTGGATGCTGTGATAACTTTAGAGACTGTCATCATCATGAAAGAGAGTGCAGACATCATGAGAAAGAGAAAGAGAGAGAAGTAGTTAGACCACAACAACCAGCTGTATGTAACGTACTTGCTAGCATTTCAGTTGGAACAGAACTTTCTCTTTTAAGCATTAGAGGTAATGGCACTTTCAACAATGTAATTTTTGAAGGTTTCGCTAACGGTGTTGCTCTTTTCTCTGCTTTAGCTCGTAATAACAAAGACGACAAAGATAACAATAAAGACGATAAGAACAATCAAAATCGAAATACTTTTACTGGTATTTTACGTGTATGCCCAACTGATATCGTTGCTATCGCTATCTAATTCCGTTCCTTATCCTCTATAGTAAGAAAATAAGATTTATTTTTCTCATAGAAAAAACCTGAGACCGATTTCAAATCGACTCAGGTTTTTTTATTGGTTATATGCTTTTAACTAGTTCAACAACTTCTTCAGCAGTTGACATCATTAATGCTTTTTCTGCTAATGTTTCCATTTCTGCTTTTGACAACTTGCTTAGTTGTGTTCTTGCAGGAAGAATAGATGTTGCACTCATACTGAACTCATCTAAACCTAATCCTAATAATAATGGGATAGCAAGTGAATCGCCTGCCATCTCACCACACATACCAGCCCATTTGCCTTCTTTATGAGCAGCATCGATAACCATTTTTACAAGACGTAAAATAGATGGGTTATATGGTTGGTATAAGTATGATACTTGTTCGTTCATACGGTCTGCAGCCATTGTGTATTGGATTAAATCATTTGTTCCGATAGAGAAGAAGTCAACTTCTTTCGCGAATTGATCTGCTAATACAGCTGAAGCTGGGATTTCAACCATCATACCAACTTCAATAGAATCAGAAACAGTTGTACCCGCTTCTACAAGTTTCGCTTTCTCTTCTAATAAAATTGCTTTTGCTTGACGGAACTCATCAAGAGTTGCAATCATTGGGAACATAATTTTTAAGTTACCGTATACGCTAGCACGAAGTAATGCACGAAGTTGTGTACGGAACACATCTTGCTCATCAAGACATAAGCGAATTGCACGGTATCCTAAGAATGGGTTCATTTCTTTTGGTAAATGTAAGTATGGAAGCTCTTTATCTCCACCGATGTCAAGTGTACGAACAACGACTGGTTGACCTTCTTTTACACCTTCAAGAACTGCTTTATACGCTTCGAACTGCTCTTCTTCTGTTGGAAGATTGTCACGACCCATGTATAAGAATTCTGTACGGTATAAGCCAACGCCTTCTCCGCCATTATCGATAATACCTTGTACATCATTTGGTGTTCCGATATTTGCAACAAGCTCAACGTGATGTCCATCACTTGTTACAGTAGCTTGGTCTTTTAATTTTGCCCATTCAGTTTTTTGCTCTTCAAATTTCGCTTTCTTTTCTTCAAACGAACGAAGAGTTTCTTCTGATGGGTTTACAATTACTTCTCCATCTAAACCGTCAATGATAACGATATCGCCGTTTTGGATTTTCTCCATAACAACTTTCGTACCAACAACAGCTGGAATTTCCATAGAACGAGCCATAATTGCAGAGTGAGATGTACGTCCACCGATATCAGTAGTGAAACCTTTTGCATACTTACGGTTTAACTGAGCTGTATCAGATGGTGTTAAATCTTCAGCAATAATGATTACCTCTTCAGAAATTGTACCAGGATTTGAGAAGTTAATTCCTAGTAAATGTGCAAGAACGCGTTTTGTTACGTCACGAATGTCCGCAGCACGTTCTTTCATATATTCATTATCCATGTTTTCAAACATAGAAATAAACATTGATGCAACTTCATCCATTGCAAATTCAGCATTTACTTTTTCGCTATTTACTTTATCTTTTACTGGGTTTACTAGTTCTGGATCATTTAACACTAATAAATGTGCTTCAAAGATCGCAGCTTTGTCAGCACCTAGCTCAGCAAATGCGTGGTCCTTAATAGCTTCTAATTCAGTTTTTGCTTTCTCAAGCGCAGCGTCTAAGCGTGCAATTTCTGCAGCTTCGTTTGTAATTGATTTCTTTTCGATGTTAAATTCAGGATTTTCAAGTCTGAAAGCCTTTGCAATAGCAATCCCACTTGATGCAGCGATCCCTTGAATGTTAAGAGTCATTATTCTCCTAATCCTTCGTTTTTCATAGTTTCTTCGATAGCTGCTAGTGCTTGAGCTGCATCATCACCATTTGCAGTGATTTTAATTTCTGCGTTTTGTTGAATGCCTAAAGACATAACGCCCATGATTGATTTTAAGTTAACGTTCTTTCCGTTATACTCTAAGTTAATATCAGAACCGAATTTGCTTGCAGTGTTTACAAGTAGAGTTGCTGGACGAGCATGAATTCCTGAGTCGCTAGTTACTTTAAAGATTTTTTCCATGATTATTTATCTCCTTTAAATTACAGTTTTTTTTAGTTGTATAGACGTGAGTACTACATCATCTATTGTATATAATAGGCGATGTTCGGTCAACCACATCGCCTATTATAATTATAAACATTTTGCGTCAAATTCCTACTGAATGTCAATAATAGCGGTTTCGCCCTTCTTAACATTTCCATCTTTTTTCAATTCGACTTGTTGCCCTTGTTGTAAGTTTGTAAATACAATTGGTGTAATGATAGATGGTGCATTTTCTTTTACAAATGCAAGATCTACTTTTAATAATGGTTGGCCTTGCTTCACTTTATCACCTTGTGCTACAAGTGCCTCGAATCCTTCACCATTTAATTTTACAGTATCAATACCAAAGTGGATTAAAATTTCTTTTCCGCCTTCAGATTGAATACCAATCGCATGTTTTGTAGGGAATACATTGACAATTTCACCGTTAACTGGAGAAACTACTGTTCCTTCAGTTGGCTCAATTGCAAATCCGTCTCCCATCATTTTTCCTGAGAATACTTGGTCAGGCACTTCTGTAATTGGTAAGATTTTCCCTTCGATTGGTGATACAATTGTTTCATTTTCATCAACTTTTTGAGGAGTTTCTTCCACTTTTACAGGTTCTTCTTTTTCAACATGAGGTGTACGACCTGACATTATATCATGAATTTGTGATTTTAACGTGTCAGATTTCGGTCCGAAAATAGCTTGAATGTTATTTCCAACTTCAAGTACACCAGCTGCTCCAAGTTCTTTTAAGCGGTCTTTGTTTACATTCTTTTGTTCGTTAACTTGAACACGTAAACGAGTAATACAAGCATCTAAAGAAGCAATGTTTTCTTTACCACCAAGTGCTACTAATACTTCACGAGGAAGTTCGCCTGCTTCTGTTTTTCCTGCACCGTCATTCGCATTTGCCTCTTCACGACCAGGTGTTTTTAGATTCCATTTACGGATTGCAAAGCGGAATCCGAAGTAGTAAATAACTGCTAGTACAAGACCAACAATAATTACCCACCACCATGCTGTACGGCCTGGTAATACACCGAATAATAGGAAGTCAATTAAACCACCAGAGAATGTCATACCAATTTTAACACCTAAAATTTGCATTGTCATAAATGATAGACCAGCAAATACAGCGTGAATTCCGAATAATACTGGCGCTACGAATAAGAATGAAAATTCAAGTGGCTCTGTAATACCTGTTAAGAAAGATGTTAATGCTGCAGAACCTAAAATACCTGCTGCTAATTTTTTATTTTCTGGACGTGCTTCATGGTACATTGCTAAAGCTGCTGCTGGAAGACCGAACATCATGAACGGATACTTACCAGTTGTAAATGTACCTGCTGTTAATTCTACACCGTCTTTTAACTGTGCCATAAAGATTTTTTGGTCACCACGGATTAATTCGCCAGCTGCATTTGTATACTGACCGAATTCGAACCAGAACGGTGAATAGAAAATGTGATGTAGTCCAAATGGAATTAATGAACGTTCAATTAAACCGAATATAAATGCTGCGATTGTTCTATTTGCATCAATCATTTGATGTGAGAACGTGTTTAAGCCACCTTGAATGTATGGCCAAACGAAGCACATGATAATACCTACTATTAAAGAGAATGTTGCAGTTGCGATCGGTACGAAACGCTTACCTGCAAAGAAACCTAAGTATGATGGTAATTCAATGTTGAAGTATTTATTATAGCAATATGCCGCTACTATACCTACGATAATACCACCAAATACCCCTGTTTGTAGCGTTGGAATACCTAATACGTTTGCATACGCTGGATCTGTAAATCCAATTTTTACTGGGTCTGCTCCAGAACTTGTCACTTTCACTAGCTTATCTACTTCTAAGAACACACTCATCGTTTTGTTCATAATTAAGTAGCCGACGAATGCTGCTAAACCAGCTACTCCGTCTCCACCAGCTAAACCAATTGCTACCCCAACTGCGAATAATAATGCAAGGTTAGCGAAAATAATATCACCAGATTGTTCCATAATTTTTGCAACCATTACGAACCAATCTGCTTTTAAAGCAGGAATAACATTTGTTAACTGTGGATTTTGAAATGCATTACCAAATCCAAGTAAAATACCTGCCGCCGGTAAAATCGCTACTGGAAGCATTAACGCTTTTCCGACTTTTTGAAGAACACCAAAGATCTTCTTAAACATGGAAACCCTTCCTCTCTTATCTATATTGATACCTTCCGACAAACGCCAAAAAGACATGAGGAAAAAAAGATAGAACGATAGCTATACAAAGGGTAGTATATCCCTTTCTCTAGCTTACATTCCTTACTTTTCTCCACTCATGCCTGATCGAATCAGTAACACGTGTCAAAAATAGGTTTACGTATAAGTTCACTATAATTAAGGCAAACGTTTTCGTTACTCACCTTAATGTGTTTGTCGAAATTTGTATAACTTTGCAATAGTTATTATACATAACTATTGTAAGCGATTCAATCATTTTTTTTAACGTTTTCATTTTAGACAAAAATATATGACTTATTACACATGCTCTGCCTTGACTAAGCGTTGCAAGTGCATCGTTAAATAAATACTTTCAGCTTCATATACAGGTAGTTGCAACTCTTTTTGCATGACTTTAACTAACTTCCAAGCTACGTTATAGCAAACTGGATACTCCGCCTTTAATAAATCAGCAAAACTTTGCGATTCTTCTACTTTTTCTCCTTTTTTCACCCTCTCAATAGCATATTGAAGATGACGAATAAGGCGTAAATAATGAATGCTCTCTTGATCTAATGTAATTTCTAAGTTTGTCTCAATTAAAGATACAAGTTGTGCAATCAGACGAGAGTTTTGATTAACTGAAGATAAATCAGAATTTGTAAGCGAACTGTAAATGTGAAGTGCAATAAAACCAATTTCTCCTTCTGGCAATGTAATTTGCAAACGAGAATTTAAAAGTTCTACAACACCTTCCGCAATTTCATATTCCTCTGGATAGAGCATTTTTGTTTCAACTAAAAAAGGATTATCAATTGTAAGTCCTTGTTTTAACCTTTTAATTGCAAATGAAATATGATCTGTTAACGCAATATGAATATGTTCATTTAGTGGAGATTTCGCTTTTTCTTGAATGTACAGCATAATATCGTTCATCAATTCAATTAATTTTTCACTAACATGCGGCACTAATAATTTATATTGTTCACGATCACGTTCATTTTTTAAGACAAACATTTTTTCGATTTGTTCTTGCTCCAATACATCTTTCGCTTTTTTCCCAAATCCAATTCCTTTACCAATCACTACTACTTCCTCGTGTTCAGGATGGCTAGCAATGATGACATTATTATTTAAAACTTTTTTAATTTCTAGATAATTATTCATATAACACCACCCTCGTACTTAAATAGCCTACTTTTATGTTACAGAATATTCTTCTTTGTCGTCAATGTAAAACATCTGCCATTTAATAAAAATTCATTTTTTAGACATGTTTATATATGATGCGTATAATGTAAGAGCAACTGTACATAGAAAGGAGATAACAGCATGATTAAAATGTTTGTAAGTGATATCGATGGTACAATGATGCAACACGGAGGTCTTATTGATGAACAAGATGTTGCGGCACTACGCAGCCTCGCCGAGCAAAATGTTATTCTTTGCTTCGCTTCTGGAAGACTTGATAATGAAATTGCAGACTTAATGAAAGCTGTAAATACAAATTTTCATCGTATTAGTGTAAATGGTGTTTTTGTATATACACATGAAAATAAACAACTATTATCTGCAACTTTTGATTCCAGCATACTTCCCGATTTGTTAGCTATGACGAATGAAAATCCTTATTTCCGTTATGTAAGTGATGAGCATAATTATTACATTGAAGAGAAAACACCTTTTATTCAAGAACTTGAACAACAAGTAACAATGACTTCTGTTGAAGAACCAAACTTACTACAGAAGATTGATGATACAATTTTCCCAAATAAAATTTCTGTCGGTGGAACAAAGGAGAGCTTACAACTCCTTCAAAAAAAAATTGATGAAAAATTCCACGGGAAAGTTAGTACTTTCATCTCAGCAGAACAATGTTTAGATGTAATGCCACCGAATGTTAGTAAAGGCTCTGCCATTTCTGTTTTATTAAATGAGTTTGAAATAAAACCTGAGGAAATTGCTTGTATAGGGGATTCTTACAATGATATTCCTATGTTTTCTTTAACTCCTCACAGTTTTGCTATGTCGCAAGCAGATGATGCAGTAAAAAAACACGCTCACTATGTAGTAAATCACGTCAAAGATGCTGTTAACCACGTAATTGCTCATAATAAAAATACGACTCATTCCTTATAAGGATGAGTCGTATTTTTATTTCTTTACATGTTATCCATTTTCATTTCGACTGTACTTCACAAACTGAAATATACTATTTGTTACGTGCGATATTCGTAATAAATTTATAACGATCTCCACGATAAATACATTTCACGTACTCTAGCGGTATCTCACCTTCTGAATATGACCATTGACGCATTACAAGTACAGGCGCCTTTTTAGGAATATGCAGATGTTCAGCTTCATTTTCCGTCGCAACAGAAGCTTCAATTGACTGAGTAGCGCTAACAAGTTTAAAGCCCAGTTTTTTCTCTAAATGTTCATATAAAGATTGTTGCAATATCTCTTCGTTAATATCTTTTACAAGAGCTGGCGACAAATATGTCGTCTCAAAAGCAATCGGTTCATCATCAGCTAAGCGAATACGCCTCACTTCATAAACCGATTCCCCCTCCTGTATTCTCAACCGGTCTGCTATTTTAGCAGTAGCTGGAACTAGGCGGAAACTAAGTAATTGACTACTTGGGTTCATTCCACGAGAAATCATATCTTCTGTGAATCCCGTCATTCCTTGCAATTTTTGTTCCACTTTCGGAAGTTGGACAAATGTTCCAATTCCACGCTTCCGATATAAATAGCCTTGTTCCACTAAATTATTAATCGCCTGTCTGATTGTCATACGACTCACTTCGAACTTATCACAAAGTTCATTCTCAGATGGGATTTTATCTCCCGGCTTCCATTCGCCGTCCTCAATTAGCTGTTTCACCCACTCTTGAATCTGATAATAGATCGGAAATGGTGAATACTTGTCGATGTTCATCAGCAATCGCCTCACTGCATAAAGATAGAGCTTCTTGATCTGCGATTACGGTTACATTCGGATGACGTTGTAAAACTGTAGCCGGACACTCTTCACTATATTCACCTTGCAATAATTCTTTAACAGCTTCTGCCTTTTTAGAACCCATAGCAACAAGTAGAACTTGTTTCGCTTTCATAATGCTTCCAATTCCCATTGTAATCGCATGAGTTGGCACATCTTCTTCTTTTTCGAAGAAGCGAAGGTTTGCTTGGCGTGTAGATTCTGTTAATTCAACAATGTTCGTTGGAGAATTAAACGGTGTTCCTGGCTCATTAAATCCGATGTGACCGTTTTCACCGATTCCAAGAATCTGTAGGTCAACTGGGTTAGCAGTTAGAATGCCCTCGTAACGTTTGCACTCTTCCTCTAAATCACTTGCCATCCCGTTTGGTACATAAGTTTGTTTAAATGGAAGATGATCAAACAACTGTTCTTGCATGAAATAGTGATAGCTGTTTTTATCTTCATGTGGTAAATTTACGTACTCATCTAAGTTTACAGTGGTTACACGGCTTGTATCAAGTTTATTTTTTCGCATTTCTGCATAAATACCTAATGGAGAGCTTCCTGTAGCCATTCCTAATGTTGGATTTTCTTTTGTTTTTACAACTTCTTCAATTAATTTATAACCTGCTTCGGCTAGTTCTTCTGGAGTTTTTACAACAAGAATATTCATTTAATTACTTCCCTTCCTTCATATGAATTCCTAAACGAACCGTATCATATACATGTAAATCTTCATTCATCACAACAAAGTCTGCATCTTTTCCTACTGCTAATGCACCTTTATTATTTAATCCAAACTCTTCTGCTTGGTTAACTGATGTCATCAGTACTGCATCTTCGATTGAACAACCCGTAAATTCAATTACATTTCGGAAAGCTTGATCCATTTTTAGAATACTACCAGCTAACGTTCCATCTTCTAATCGAGCACTACCATCTTTTACATGTACTGGCTGTCCGCCAAGCTCATATAATCCATCTTCAAGACCTTTTGCGCGCATTGCGTCAGTAATAACACTTACTTTTTTCGGTCCTTTTAACTTATATGCTAATTTCACCATATCAGGGTGAATATGAATACCATCTGTAATTACTTCAACCATTACATCTGGATTTAATAACACATGACCAACAACTCCTGGTTCACGGTGATGTAATCCACGCATTTGATTGTATAAATGTGTCGCATGTGTAATCTTTCTATTTTTTAGTTGCGCATCAATTGCATCTGTATGCCCCATTGTGCCCACTACACCAGTTTCAGCAAGATATTGTTCAAACTCTAATGCTCCCTCTTCTTCTGGTGCATATGTTACTAATTTAATTAAATTCCCACTTGCTTCTTGCCATTGTTTAAATTGCTCAATATTTGCAGGAACGATATGTTCAAGTGGTTGTGCACCTGCACGTTTCTTTGAAACATAAGGTCCTTCTAAGTGAATATATTCGAAATGCGCTCCTTTTTCTTTTGCTTCTTTCGCAGCAGTTAGCGCTGCTTCAATTGCCTCTGGAGCTTGTGTCATTGTTGTCGGGAAGTAAGTTGTAACCCCTTCTTTTAACATTTCTTTACCTAGAGTTACTAACCCATCGCTATTTGCATCCATCGCATCAATATCGTATCCACCATGAATATGAACATCGATCATACCTGGAATTACAATCTTCCCTGTAGCATCAAAAACAGTTTCATTTTCTTGTGGTACATATTGAGCCATCAAACCAATTTCTTTAATGGTTTCTGCGTAACGGATAAATCCGTTTTCCACTATTTCTTGACCTGTGTAAATTTTGGCATTGATGACAATTTGCGTTTTCATTTTCATCGATCCTTTCCCATGAAATACCTACTTGTTATTATTACCTTATTCGCCTAGTTCCATCTTAATATATGCACGAGTAGTTGTCTATACATTCTAATGAAATTTCCTTTTTATTCAACAAAAAAGGAAATTTCTTACGTCCCTTATAATATATATTATTCATTTTTCCAAAAAGGGACAGTATCCACCCCTAATATAGAAATCACTTCAACAATGGCATTAACCCGCTAGACTCTAACATAACATGTTCACCATCTGTTTCTATTTCTACTGTACGTTTATTCGTTCTATATACCATTATACCGTGCCTTTTTAAGCGTTTTACTACACTTTGATGAGGATGTCCATACGGATTACTACTCCCGTAAGACAGAATAGCAAACTGCGGTTCCACTTTTTTTATAAACGTTTCACTGGTTGAAGTATACGAGCCGTGATGCCCCACTTTTAAAACATCTGCATGTACATCAAATTGTTTTAATATTTCATGTTCTGTCCGTACATCCGCGTCACCCATTAATAAAAAATCCGCTTTTCCATATCGCACCTTTAAAACAATTGAGGATTCATTATTTTCATCTTTTGATTTCCCATTGTTTAATACTTGTATAGAAACATGTGGATCCAGCGGTATATATTGCCCTTCCTTTACTGAAACGAAAGGTATCCCTCTTTTTTTAATATTATTCCGATATGTATGATAAGTAAGAGAACTATATGTTTTTCCGCTATCTAATATAAGCGATACCGGCATTTGCTCTACAATTGGAATTAGCCCCCCTATATGATCCATATCAGGATGGGTACTGACAATTACATCTAAATGATTAATCCCTTTCTCAATTAATTTCTGAATAATAACCTCTCCTGCTTCATAAGGTCCTCCATCAATTAACATTGTTTGTCCGTTTGGCATTATGATAAGTGTTGCATCACCTTGCCCCACTTTTAAAAAGCTCACTTTCATTTTACTAAGATGTTGCCGATGCATATGTAAAGGAGACGTAGTATGAATAGACATCATATACCTTTTAGCTGATGCGCTATTTAAAGAAAAACATAATAAAACAGAAACTAATAATAGAATAATCCGCATACCTCTCATAACTCGTCTCCTTTTTTCATTTAGTATGGCACTGTAAATAATTGATATACAAAAAAAGCTTAGCAAAATGCTAAGCTTTTATTTCGATATCTCTTGTAAGGAACCGAAGAATAAATCCGCTTCATTCATTTGTTCATTCTCTTCAGAAAGCGGCGGTAAATCATCTAATGTTTTCAATCCAAATGTGTCCAAAAATTCTTTTGTTGTTCCGTATAAAATAGGACGCCCTGGACCTTCTGCTCTTCCCATTTCTTTTATAAGTAAATGTGAAACCAACGTTTGTAACGCCTTATCGGTTTTAACTCCTCTAATCTCTTCCATTTCAGTCCTTGTGATTGGTTGACGATATGCAACAATCGCTAACGTTTCAAGGGCAGCTTGTGAGAGTGAAGCAGCTGTTGGTGTATCTATTAATTTTTGATAATATGAAGCATGTTCTTTCTTTGTAGCAAAACGATATACTTTTGCATACTGTACAATTTGCAAACCACGGTTTGCACCTTCACATTCTTGTTGCATTTCTTCTAAAATATTAATTACTTCATTCATTTCAATTTCAAGAACTTTCGCTATTTGTTCTGGATAAATCCCTTCATCACCAGAAACAAATAAAAGGCCTTCAATAATTGACTTTTGTTCTTTCCTATCCATTTCACGAGCTCCTTCCTTCTATTTTCCCATAAAAATACACATCAAAAAACCGAATCACAATCAATGCGTTCGGTTCAATATTTCTTCTCTTGTTCCAAACGATACATTAAAACATAGCATGAGATAAAGTGTTTCTATCCCAATTTCATATACTTGCTCTATGCAGATTTATTAGAGCTTGATACGAAAATTTCATCAAAATTATGTTCTTGCTCAATTATGATTTGTTGATTTTTCATAAGTTCCAGAACTGCTAAAAATGTTACAACCATTATTTCACGTTCATCATCAACAAACAAATCATGAAAACTTTGGCGACCACCCTTTATTTTTAACTGCTTTAAAATATCAGTCATTCGCTGTTCAATTGGTATTTCTTGACGAGTAATACGTGTTGTTACAGGTTTTTTTGCCTTTTTACGGCGCATTAATTTTTGAAATGCCGCTAGCATATCATATAACGTAACATCAAGAGGCAAGCTTGTCTCTTCTTCTTGTTGCAACGATGTAAAGTCAATTGGTGGACGTGTATATAGCTGTGCTCTTTCTTGTTCTCTTTCTTTTAACTCAGTAGCAACTTGCTTATATTTCTTATATTCAATTAACCTCTCCATCAATTCTTGACGAGGATCATCTATAAAATCATCACCGTTATCAAGTACATCTTCTTCATGTTTCGGCAACAACATTTTACTTTTAATTTGTAATAACGTTGCGGCCATTACTAAATACTCACTTGCAACATCTAATTGCAGTTCTTTCATCGTATGCACATAAGATAAATATTGCTCTGTAATATCTGCTACAGGAATATTATATATATCAATTTCATAACGATGTATTAAATGTAACAATAGATCTAAAGGCCCTTCAAAAGCCTCTACTTTAAAATTATATTGCACAAAGCATCCCACCACATTTTTTCTATAACAACATAAGTATAGAGCATACTCATGTTCTATCCAACCTTTTTAAGAAATTTAATTAAAAATAGACCGATGCCTATGTCATCATGCCCACCACTTCATATGATAACAGTGTAGTAAGAACAATGTAGGAGGTCAAAAAACTATGGGTCACGTTGATTGTGGTTTTAGCGGTGGGTTCGCATTACTTGTTGTACTGTTTATTTTGCTAATTATTGTAGGAGCAGCTTGCTTCTGCTAATATGAACAATAACGGCTAGGGGGAAATCTCCTAGTCGTTTATTGTTCATATTTCTATGATACACTTATATGTATAACCGTTAGATAGGGGCGAGAAAACATGTATCCTACCGAATACATACAATTTTTAATTCATTTCCAAGGAGATTACGACTATTTTGAATGCCACGAAATACTAGAAGAGTACTGGAAGACAAAACCAAGAGGAAATCGTGATCATTACTTAGTTGGTCTCATTCAAATTGCAGTTTCTTTATACCACCAAAGACGTGCTAACTGGAATGGTTCCACAAAAATGATGAAAAGCGCAATCACAATTTTAGAAAAAAGCGGTGTGTCTTTACAACGTTTAGGAATTAATCAAGTACAACTTCTTTCCTTGCTCAATGAAAGATTGCAATCTATCCATAAAAAAGAACGTTTTGTACCTTTATTTTTACCCTTATCAGATCCATTGTTAGAGAAGCAGTGCATAGAGTTATGCAAAAAACAAAACCTCTCTTGGAAAGACTTGAATGCTATTCCAAGTGAATATATTATACACAAGCACACTTTGCGTGATCGCACAGAGGTCATTACTGAACGAAACGAACAATTACAAAAAAGAAAGCAGAGATAATAAACTACTTATCCCTGCTTTCACGAATGTATATTTTGTTCTAGCCCTTTACATTTTTCACAAAAACTTGCTGTTTGCTCATTTCCGCAAATTGTAAACTCAAGAAATTTACTCTTTAACTCTTGAACCATCTTCGTTCCAATCCCCACATGACGGTGAGACGGATTTACACTTAAATGCTGAATTTCTAATACTTGATTCTCTTTTTTTATAATCCCCATTATTCCAACAAAATCTTCATTTTCTTTCCACAAGTACAATTGCCAATCATCTTTTGCTTCATATTCTTTCATTGTCAATTGTAATGTTTTCAAATCTTTTTCAGTTGGCATAAACGAAAGAAGCCCCATTGCGATTTTTTCATAACTTTTTTTAAAACGAATTAACATAACCCTTATCCCTTCTCACAAAAGTTACAAACTAGTAATCCCCTCAATCACTCTTTTCATATCACATTCATTTTACAATATTTTCAACAGAGTGAGAAGAGTCTAAAACAACTTGATAATCATACAAAGCGAAAAGAAGAAAGTCAAATCTATGTTTCAGCACTATTCCTTTAATAAATAGAGTAAAAAAAAGAAAATTTTATATAGAATGAAAAGAAACATATCATTCAACATCACTTCATTCATAGTTACCCTAAAGCAGCACAATTCTAGCAAAATTAATATAACAAAAAATATTTGTTGAAACATATAATGTAATGTATTCTATGTAATTTGTTAAAGGTTTGTTCTCACAAGCAATATATTTTAGCAACAATACTACTTGTATGATGCTGTAGAAGAAGTACTCAATCTCATTAAAAATAAAAAAGAGAGCAAAAGCTCTCTTTTCCCTTACCTTATTCTTCCCAAACTTTAACTTCTTTCATTACATCGCCTTGACGCATTTTTAATACTGTTTCAATACCGCTTGTTACTTTACCAAATACAGTATGAACGCCATCTAAATGTGGCTGTGGCTCATGAACAACAAAGAATTGGCTACCGCCTGTGTTACGGCCAGCGTGAGCCATAGAAAGTGATCCTACAAGGTGTCTATGAGGGTTTCCATCAGTTTCACATGGAATAGAGTAACCTGGACCACCAGCACCTGTACCTGTTGGGTCTCCACCTTGGCTTACGAAGCCAGGAATAACACGGTGGAATGTAACACCGTCATAAAATCCTTGCTCTGCTAATTTTTTAAAGTTTTCTACTGTTTTTGGCGCTTCTTCTGGGAAAAATTCCAATTCGATTTTTTCACCGTTTTCCATTAATATGTATCCTAAAGTTTTCATATGTATATGTCTCCTTTCAACTATCTCAGCACTATATTACCACATTCATGACTAGAAACAAAAAGAATCCGACAATCTAGATACTTCTTTTTTGAAATGCGGAAAAAGCTAGGTGACAAATAAGAAATATATACTATAATAACTTTGTTGCCCGAAAATTTTAGAAAGAGAAAGGGAGCGGTTTTTCGTGAAAACGAAATTATTAGCTCTGCTATTAGCTGTAACGGTATTTATGATGCCAACAGCTTCATTTGCAGACATCATCGAGGGAGAATCAATTGTTACACTAGGAGAGAACTTATCCGAACAACAAAAACAAGATCTGTTAAAAGAAATGAAAGCACCGAAAGATGCTACAATTATCACTGTATCTAATGCGGAAGAACATAAATTTCTAGAAGGCATTGTTCCAAAAGCACAAATTGGTACGAGAGCAATTTCTTCTTCTATGATTACATACACAAAACCAGGATCTGGTCTTATTGTACGATCAAAGAACATTAACTGGGTAACAGATGCAATGTACACTAACGCTTTGATTACAGCAGGTGTAAAAGATGCAGAAATTCAAATTACTGCACCTTTTAAAGTTTCAGGAACTGCAGCTTTAACTGGATTAATGAAAGCATATGAAACTGCGTCTAATAAACCAATTCCGGAAGAAGTTAAAAAAGTAGCGAATGAAGAAATGGTACAAACAGCCCAGCTTGGTGATAAAATTGGTGAAGAAAAAGCAGTTCAACTTGTTGCAAAAATTAAAGAAGAAATTGCAAAAGAACAGCCAAAAACAACAGAAGATTTACGTTCATTAATTAAAAAAATTGCTGATCAACTCGGCATTACATTAACAGATGAACAGTTAGATAACCTAGTAGCGTTATTTGATAAAATGAAGAATCTTAATATCGATTGGAATCAAGTTGGTAGTCAATTAAACAAAGCAAAAGAACACGTTTCTGCCTTTTTAGGATCTGAAGAAGGACAAAGTTTTCTAGATAAAGTGAAAGATTTCTTCTCAAGTATCATTGATTTTGTTAAATCTTTATTCAAGTAAAAAAGAAGCCCGCCAGTGACGGGCTTCTTTTTTATACAAGTAACGGTAATTTCATAACAGCCTCTTCAACCGAACGCACTATATGATTTGCTTTCTCCTTTACATATGGATGGGCATGATGAAGAGTAAATGAATGCGGGGTTACTTCAAACATAGAAATATCATTGAAGGAATCTCCAATACAAGCAACTTCATTTGCTTCAATTTGCAAATGGTCCATTAGTCGCTTTAGAGCACTCCCCTTACTCACGCCTCTTGGCATAATATCAACATAGCGTTTACCTGATATAAAAACTTCCGCTTCGCCTTGAAACATATCTCGTAGCTCTTGATCTAACGTCACAATTTTCTCTTCTTCTCCAAAAACAAACAATTTTGCAGGGTGTACAGTCTTACCAAACTCTTCTTCTAACGCTTCAATTTCAGCGATATGCACGCCCATATACGCTTCAAAATTATGGTGATGTTCATTTTTCCTTTTAGTATATCGTTGCTCATTTGCACAAACAATATCCGCTAGTCCTTTTTTATGTATATATCGATATATTTCCTGGGCAACCGTATTTTCAAAACTCGATTCATGAAATAAATTCCCATCTGGAAGTAACATTGTCGCTCCATTTAAGCCAGTTGTGTAATATGGGAATGAAAACCTTTTTACAACTTCATCAATTCTGTGTGTAAAGCGGCCAGAGGCAAAACAAATATTTGTCCCTTTCTCAGCTAACCAACACAGCGCACGTTCATCTTCTTTTTGCATATGATTCACATCGTAAACGAGCGTGTCATCTAAATCACTTACAAATAATTTAATCATGTCCTCTTCCCCTTCCATACACAATATCTACTCTAAGTGTACACAAAAAATGTTTGATTTTTGTTAAAAAACAATAAATTTTTACTAAAAAAAATAAACGGGTGTATAATCCCGTTTATTTTTGTCTTTTTACATTTTGAGGTCTTACAATACTTGGTCGTACTTTTAAACTAGACATCGTTGGACGGAGTAAAATTTTTGTTAACGCGCCCCAATCAAATGGTAAAAACGGCCATAAATAAGGTGTTTGTAAAC
The DNA here is from genome assembly GCF_002975115.1 of Bacillus sp. MYb78. Lineage (NCBI taxonomy): Bacteria > Bacillati > Bacillota > Bacilli > Caryophanales > Bacillaceae > Bacillus > Bacillus sp. MYb78. The sequence continues at coordinate 163,266 of NZ_PCOB01000006.1, read as the reverse complement.
TTTTTATAGACGTTAAAAATAAAATTAATATCGTCATACCAATTACAAATCCCATCTCATGGAAGAGACCTGTTAAAATAATAACAAACAATTTCCCAACCTTATTCCCTAATCCTAATTCATAACTCGGTGTTGCATATGCACCAATCATCGAAACCGCTACATACAAAATTACTTCTGGCACAAACAAACCTACATCAATTGCAATTTGACCAATTAATATGGCGGAAATCAACCCTGCTGCAGACGATAATGGGGTTGGAGTATGAATAGCAGCCATCCTTAAAAACTCAAGTCCGACCTCTGCCATTAACACCTGTAATAGGATTGGTAAATGCGTCATCTTAGTCGGTCCAATAAAAGCGAGATTTGCTGGTAAAAGAGTTGGATCAAATACAAACACTAACCAAAATGGTAATAAAAATAACGAGAATATAACACCTAAAAAGCGCACCCAGCGTAAAAATGTACCGACAGCTGGATTTTGTCTAAACTCTTCTGCGTGCTGTAAATGATGAAAATATGTTGTCGGTGTAATCATAGCACTTGGCGATGTGTCAACAAGTACTAACACATGTCCTTCTAGTAGATGATTTGCTGCTACATCTGGCCTTTCTGTATATCGAATAAGCGGGAATGGGTTATAGCTTTGCTTTACAACAAACTCTTCTACTGTTTTATCCGCCATCGTAATTCCATCTACATCAATGTTATTTAATTCTTGTTTTATAATCTTTACTAAATCTGGATTTGCAACATCTTGAACGTATGTAATACAAATATCCGTTTGTGATCTATCTCCTACTCGAACCATTTCATTTCGAAGTCGTGGATCTCGAATTCTCCTACGAATTAACGCTGTATTTACAACGATATTTTCAACAAATCCATCCCTCGCACCGCGTACTACCTTTTCGGTATCTGGTTCTGTCGGTGTTCGCCCTGGATAACTACGAACATCAATCGCGAACGCTTCCGTTTCACCTTCCACAAATATCACAATGAGCCCTGATAATACTTGGAGCATTACCTCATCCATCGTTTTCACTTTGCTTACTTGTTGATGGATTAAGCGATTCTCTAAAAGCTTCACTGTATCTTCTTCTACATCCCTTATCTCATTTGTATCCACCGCTTCTTCTAAAATAGGGATAATATAATTTGTATCACAAAGTCCGTTTACAAATAACACACCGATTTCTTTATTCAAAATTTGAAATTTACGAATGCCAACATCGTATGTAACGCCTAGTCCAACTGTCTGCTTTAAATAATTTTCATTATCACTTATGAAAGTTGATATAGGGATATCCACTTTTTTAGGCTTCGTCATAAAAACCACTCCTTTCCAAAATTAATTGAATCGCTTTTCTAGTAATAGGTGATCCCCTCTCCCATTCATCATTCCCGCACATCTTACCAATGTCACCGACTCCAACGATGACCGGAACATTCAAGTCATCTAAACAATAAATTGTATCTCCGCTAATTCTGCCAATTTCACCATCTGGAAGTCCAAATTTATCAACACCGTATTCGGTTAAATTTCCGTTCCGATCTACACTTACATCTACACGTGCCCATTCCCAATGATGCGTATTAGACGCTACCGCTAAAATACCGAGCACATCAATTTGTTTATGGGTAGCTACATATTTTAAAGCCTTTTCACCAGATCCTTCTCCAATAAATCCACTGTCATCAAACATGACAAATACAGGGTCATATGGCGTTTGCATAATAAGCTCAACAACTTTTTTCCCTGTCAATTTGGTTGGATTACTTTGTGATGCTGAAATACACCTTCCCCCAAATTCCTTTGTTAAAAGCTCAATTGTCCGCTTTGCATATTCATCTCCATCTGTGACCAAAACAACCCTTCGTCTCATTTGATTTATCCTTTCGGTTTACATATAAGTGCTATAAAAAACGAAAACAATATCGCTGCGGAAATGCCCGCAGACGTTAAACTAAACATGCCAATACCAATTCCTAAATATCCATGTTTTTCTGCTGCATGCATTGCTCCGTGCAATAGTGAATGTCCAAAACTTGTAATAGGGACTGTTGCTCCAGCACCTGCAAACTTTATTAGTTTATCGTACAATCCAAATCCATCTAAAATTGCTCCGATGACTACAAAAGTTGCCATTAAATGAGCTGGTGTTAACTTTGCGAAATCTAACAATAGTTGCCCAATTACACAAATAGCTCCACCTACAAGAAATGCATATATAAAATCCACAATTCACTCTCCTTTAACTCTCTCAAATACGACACCATGTGCAATTGTTGGAATCGTTTCTTTCTGTTGCATCATTATCGGGCTTAATAATGCGCCAGTGGCAACGACAAAAATTCGTTGTAAATTCCCTTTTTGCATCTCGTGTAATAAATGGCCATATGTGACAACTGCTGAACAAGCACAACCACTACCACCTGCAAACACTTCTTCTTGACTTGATTCATAAATCATTAATCCGCAATCATTGTATATATGTCCAAGATCGTAACCTTCCTCAAGTAAAAGTTGTTTTGCAATCGGTGTCCCAACAGCTGATAAATCACCCGTAACAATCAAATCATAGTCATCGGCACTTCTTCTTAAATCTTCAAAATGCTGTTGAATTGTATGAGCTGCTGCTGGAGCCATCGCTGCCCCCATATCCAAAGGATTTGTGATTCCTAAATCTTGCACTTTTCCGATTGTAGCCGCCGTAATTTTAATTGCACTTTTTTCATTGCTAATTAATATAGATCCTGCACCAGTCACAGTTGAATTTGCTGTCCCTGGTTTTTGCCCACCGTACTCTGTTGGATAGCGAAATTGTCTTTCAGCCGTTGCATTATGACTACTTACTGTAGCTAAGACACGATTTGCAAATCCACCGTCTATAAAAGCTGATCCAACTGCTAAAGTCTCCATAGACGTCGCACAGGCGCTAAACATTCCTAAAAAAGGAATGCCCCACTTACGCGCAACATAATTTGCTGTCACTGTTTGATTTAATAAATCTCCCGCTAAAAAGAAATCAATTTGCGATGTTTTTATATTCCCTTTTTGCACTGCTTGTTGAATTGAGTCTGACATTAATCTTCGTTCGGCGAGCTCCCAATTTTCCTCTCCACAATGCAAGTCATCATATGAAATATCAAAATCTTTTCCAAGAGGGCCCTCAGCTTCTTTCGGACCGACAGCAGTACCCGTTGCATTCACATATATATCGTTTTGAAATACCCACGTTTGTTTTCCGGTCAACCTCATACTAGCCCCTCCTTTAAGACATAAAAATTTTAAAGGTATACCTTATTAACCCAATGATATATGCACCAACAACCCCAAATACAATCACACTTCCTGCAAGTTTAAACATATTTGTCGCAATCCCTAGAACAATCCCTTCACTCTTATGTTCTAAGGCAGCGCTCGCCATAGAATTTGCAAATCCTGTTACCGGTACCGCTGATCCTGCTCCAGCAAATTGACCGATTTTATCATATACACCACATCCTGTTAAAATCGCGGATAATAAAACAAGCGTTGCAACAGTTGGGTTTCCTGCCTCTTGTTCACTGAAGTGAAAATAATGTATATAAAATTTCATCAATACTTCTCCAACTGTACAAATGAGTCCACCTACAAGAAATGCTTTGATACAATTTAGTAAATAGTTTGGCTTTGGATGATACTCCTTCACTTTATTTATGTAATCATCCTTCAACTTCTGACTTGTCATTTATATACTGCCTCCTACTTTACGAAATAAATCCAGTGAAACAACGATCCTATTACTTTCCCAAGCACAAGAGCAACGAGTAAAACAATAATCTTCCCCTCTACCCCTACTCGTTTAGCTAAAATAGGTAGAACATTTAACACCTCTGTTAATGCCGCAGCGAGCATTCCAATGAACGTACCACAAAATAGCCCTAATATAACGAGCCAATATTGCGACGTTTGAAGTGTAATGTTTTTCAAACTGCACCAAGCCCCTGTTAAAGTACCTGCAATGACTGCCCACTCAAAATATTGAATATGCTTTCCACTTCTCGTTAATTGAGCTAAACGAGGGATTATACCAAGTACAGCTAAAAATGCGACATATCCGCTACCTACCGCTATCCCTCCAGCTAAACCAATTAAAATAACAAACCCAGACTCAATCATCGGCAAGTTGTTTCATATTATCCTTGTTTTCATTAACGATTACATACTGATCAAGTGACTGTTGGTATTGAAACATCTCAACTTCTAACGGACTCGGCTCTTCATTAATTCGTTTTTGAAATACATGATTAAAGAATAGAACCATCCCTAAACCAAGACCTAAAGAATAAGGAATTTGAAATAAAAGTGGTTGTGCATTAAATTCTCCAGTAATCATGTAATATAACCGTTGATGTACTTGTTGCATACTTACATCCTCATGGAAATAAATGATTGCAAGAGCTGCTCCAATGAAAAGTAAAAGCCATACAAGCCCGAAAAAAATTGGGTGTGCCTTCTTTTTTTCGTATATAATTTCAACAAGAGTTTGTCCGGAACCGAGTAAATTAATTTGTACGTGAGATGCTTTCTGTTGAATAATCTCAATTACTTTCATAACATCAATTACAACATGCGTCTTATCATGCGCTGTTATTTTGTAAACTATCTCATTTTGTAACAACTCAACTACGGAAGAATCTCCGGCAAGTTGAGCAACATCGCCCAGCTTTACTTCATAAGTAGGAGAAACTTTTAAACGATTGCGCATTTTAATATAAATCGTTTGTTCCAACTTTCATTCACCCCTTCACTCTTCCTCGTAGTTGTAGTATGGTTATTGAATTTTTTTCTAATACAATTTTTTCATAAAAAAACATCTGCACCATTTTGGTACAGATGTTTTTTACTTATGCCTTTTTCTTAAATAAGTTTGCAATACTTAATGCAAGCCCTCCCCAAATGACTACTATTCCAATAACCATCATCATAATCGCTGATCCACTCATTATGAAACACCTCGATCTTTCCATTCTTTTTCAAGCTTGGCAGAATCCGAATGAATTTGTGCATCCCATTTTTTCAGGCCAATGATTATTGCAACTATGAGAAATGCTGCTGCTATCGACCAACCATACGTTACAACAAACTCAGTCGGATAATCTCCGTAGTTCTTTTTAATATTTTGGATTGTACCATCAATTAGCATATACCCTAACATAAGCGGAGTAATAACGAGTAAACTCACTCTCCAAAACGTTCCTAATTTAATATCAGATACAAAGTTTGCATGATTTTGATAAACTGGTAAACGGCGTAAAATGAGCCCTATCGTAACTACTTCCGCAAGTGCAATTGTAATTAATCCGAAATTATTAGCGAAATAGTCGACAACATCTAAGAACATAAGTCCACCACGTGTTGCAAAAACAAGAGAAACTAACACGAGAAGGGTTCCCATAATTCCAATAGTTTTTTCCCGACTTAAACTGAATTTTTCAGATACAGCGGCAAAGCATACTTCCGCGAGTGAAATAAGTGATGTAATTCCAGCAACCGTTAACGATAAGAAAAATAAAACACCAAACAACGGTGACATCGGCAATTCATTAATAATTTGGGGAAATACTACGAACGCAAGCCCAACGCCAGCACTTGCTACTTTATCAACCGGTACTCCCATATTATTTGCCATAAATCCAAGAGCTGCAAAGACCCCAATACCTGCTAATAATTCAAATCCTGAGTTTGCAAATCCAGTAATAAAGGCATTATTTGTTGTATCCGAGTTTTTCGGTAAATAACTAGAATACGTAATCATAATTCCAAATGCTAAAGATAAACTAAAGAATATTTGACCGTAAGCAGCAAGCCATACTTTCCCATCAAAAATACGACTCCAATCTGGTTTAAAGAATGCATCTAGTCCTTGCATAGCACCTTCCATCGTCACTGCACGAACAACGATAATAAGGAACATAACAACTAATAAAGGAATAAATATACGGTTAACAACTTCGATTCCTTTTTTAACTCCTTTAAATGCAACGCCAAGCACAATAATCCAAACGAGAGCTAACGGAATTAATACTTCTGGTACAAGTCCTCCAAATTGTCCTGGCTTATCTGCAACATGTAAGTACTCTTTAAATAAAAATGATTGCGTGTCTTTTCCCCATGCTCCAGTAATTGCAAAGTATGTATACGATATAGACCAAGCAATAATCACTGCATAATATGTTGAAACAATAAATGTTACGCACATTTGCCACCATCCAATAAATTCTGCACGCGGGCTAATACGGAAAAATGTAAGTGGTGCTGAGCCACGATGACGATGACCAAGGGCAAACTCAAACGCTAACAATGAAATACCAGTCGTTAATAATGCAAATAAATACGGTAAAAAGAATGCTCCTCCTCCATTTTCATACGCTGTATAAGGAAAACGCCATATGTTTCCTAATCCAACGGCAGATCCGACCGCTGCGAAAATAAATCCAGCTCTCGTTCCCCATTGTTGCCTCGTTTCCATGTTTCCTTCCCCCTTTATGACAAGTTCATACTTGGATTATATTTTAAATTGACTAAATTATCAATAAATTCTGTTAATTTTTGCGAAAATTAACATCTCTCTCCTATTAACGGCATAAAAAAATCGAATAGACAATTATTCGTCTATTCGATCTTTCATCTGTTTTAATATTTTCTTTTCAAGTCTTGAAACTTGTACTTGCGAAATGCCTATGCGCTCGGCTACTTCTGACTGTGTTTGATCTTTATAGTAACGCAAGTATACAATTAAGCGCTCTCGTTCATCTAGTTCTCTAATCGCTTCTTTTAAAGCAATTTTATCAAACCATTTCGTTTCAGATTGATCTGCAATTTGATCTAAAATAGTGATTGGATCTCCATCGTTTTCATATACAGTTTCATGTATAGATGAAGGCGCCCGGCTCGCTTCTTGTGCTAGAACAACTTCCTCTGGCGTTAGTTCTAGTGCCTCTGCCACTTCATTAATCGTTGGAGCCCTTCCGAATTCTTTCGAAAGCTCATCTCTCATCTTTCGAATTTTGTTTCCTGTTTCTTTTAAAGACCTACTAACTTTCACTGATCCATCATCGCGTAAGAAACGTTGTATTTCACCAATAATCATTGGAACTGCATATGTTGAAAATTTCACGTCGAAAGATAAATCAAATTTATCTACCGATTTCAAGAGCCCAATACATCCAATTTGAAATAGGTCGTCTGGTTCGTATCCTCGATTAAGAAACCGCTGTACAACCGACCAAACGAGGCGCATATTACTTTGAACGATTGTATCTCTCGCTTGTTGATCTCCATCTTGACTTTTTTGAATTAACGCTTTTAGCTCGTGGTCCTTTAACTGAGGTTTCTTCTTCTCATTTTTGACCTCTATGTCCATAGGCTATTCTCCTTAATTGCATAGAGCGTTACTATTTGATAAGTATTTTGTCAAATGGATTGTTGTCCCGAAAGATTCGTTTGAAATAACTTCTACTTCATCCATAAAATTTTCCATGATAGTAAATCCCATTCCGGAACGCTCTAATTCAGGTTTAGTTGTAAAAAGGGGTTGTCTCGCTTCATCTAAGTTAAAGATTCCAATCCCTTCATCTCGAATCGTGAGTTTCACCATTGCTTCTTCCAAAATTACAGAAATATAAACAATACCTTCTGCATTTCCTTCGTATCCATGAATAATTGCATTTGTAACCGCTTCTGACACAACTGTTTTAATCTCCGTTAATTCTTCCATCGTTGGATCTAGTTGTGCAATGAAAGCCGCCACTGTAACGCGAGCGAATGATTCATTTTGACTTAATGCTGAAAATTGAAGGTTCATTTCATTTCTCATCTATGCCACCCCCAACGTCGCGAGCGCGTGCGCTTCACTTTCTTCTAAGCGAACGATTTTGAATAAGCCCGACATTTCAAATAAACGCTTAACAGGCGGTGAAATTGCACAAACAACCATTTCTCCACCTAATCCCTTTACGTGTTTATATCGGCCTAATATAACACCTAGACCAGAACTATCCATAAACGATAAGTTCTCTAGGCTCAAAACAATATGATGAACACCATGTGTCTCAATCATATCTGTTACTTTCGTTCGCAACTCTTCAGCCGTATGATGATCTAATTCACCCTCTAGTCTCACACATAGGACGTCACGTTTTACTTCTAATTGCATGGAAAGACTCACACGATTTCCTCCTTATGCTCAAACTTTACTTATTCACATACATAAAGATTTTCGTGATATAAAATAAGAATCCTTCCTGCTGACAAAAGAAGAACTATTTCGTCATAAAGTGAAACCTTTCAGCATTATTCACTTACATACGAATAGAAAAGCGGCAAAATATTTGCCGCTATTTTGATGTTGAAAACATCCCAAAACTTCTTTTAAATAACTCCCACCAGCTCGCTGCAGCAACATCTTCTTTTGCTATAATTGTTTGTTTTAATAAAACATCTTTATCTTTTTTTATAACAAGGGTGCCAAGCGCGTCACCTTTTTTAATCGGTGCTTTTACTTTCTTTTCAGCAATTACTTCTTGTTTTACCTTGTCCATATTCTCGCCCTTCTTCATAAGAAGAGAAACATTATCTGACGCAACTAAATCTACTTTTTCTTTTTTCCCTTTTCCTACTTGAACTGTCTTAATTTTTTCGCCGCGCGTATACAATTTCTTTGTCATATATTGTCCAAATGCATAGTCAAGAAGCTTTGTCACTTGGTTGTTCCGTTCTTTTGATGTTGGTGCTCCCATGACAACTGAAATGACACGCATACCATTTTTTTCAGCCGATGCTGTTAAACAATATTTCGCTTCTGTCGTAAAACCTGTTTTTACTCCATCTACGCCAGGATAAAAACGTACTAGTTTATTCGTATTAACGAGCCAAAACTTTTTATCCGTATCTTCACGTAAATAATCTTCGTACTTACCTGTGTATTTACGAATAAGTGGATACTTCATCAATTCTCTCGCCATTATAGCCATATCATTTGCTGTCGAATAATGGTCTTTGGCCGGAAGACCTGTTGGATTTTGAAAATGTGTATTTTTCAGCCCTAAATCTTTCGCCTTTTTGTTCATCATATTTACAAATCCTTCTTCTGAACCTGCGATGTGCTCGGCTACTGCAACAGATGCGTCATTTCCAGATGCAATTGCAATACCCTTTAACATCTCATTTACAGTCATCTCTTCCCCAGGTTCTAAAAAGATTTGCGATCCACCCATTGAAGCTGCATGTTCGCTTGCTCTAACTTTATCGGTCAGTTTTAGTTTTCCTTTTTCAACTTGTTCCATAATTAAAAGCATTGTCATAATCTTTGTCATACTAGCAGGTGGTAATTTTTCATTTGGGTTTTTATCAAATAAAACTTTACCTGTATCTTGCTCAATTACGATTGCTGACGACGCTTGTTCCGCTAACTTCGGCGTTGTTTCTTCTGTTTTCTCCTGCTTCGTTTTTTCAGATTGCGCAAAACTCACTGAAGTTCCAGAAAGCAATAACATGAAACAAACAAGTATTCCAAAAACTCGCTTCATGACTAACCCTCCATTCTATATCAGACCTATTTTTTCCAATTCTCCTTTTTTTAATACCAATTTTTTCTATTATTTTCAGTTGACAAATACATTCGTCCCCTATATTGTATTAAGTGTATTACACGCAGTAGTACACTTAATACATATGAGGAAGGAGACATTGCTCTTGCATATTCAACTTGACCCAAGAAGCAACACTCCGATATGGGAACAAATTGTTCAAAATATAAAAGAACTCGTATTGAAAAACATGTTGGCTCCAAGTGATAAACTTCCTTCTGTACGCGAACTCGCTTCTTTACTCGTTATAAATCCAAATACAGTGAGTAAAGCGTATCAAGAGTTAGAGCGACAAGGAATTATTGAAACGTTACGAGGAAAAGGAACATTTGTATCCCAATCGATTACCCCAACATTAGACGAAAGGAAAATCGCTATGGTTGAAAAGCAATTTCATCAATTACTATTAGAAGCCTCTTATCTTGGTATTACGAAAGATAAAATTCATGATTGGATAGATTCATACTATAAAGAGATTGGAGGGAATACGGATGTTGAAAGTGACAAGCTTGAAGAAAACAATTGATAATCAAACAATTTTAGACGATGTTTCTTTCACATTACAAAGAGGTAGTATCATCGGATTACTTGGAAGAAATGGTGCGGGGAAAACAACTTTATTACGAACGATAGTCGGCATTTTAGACCCAGATGAGGGAACTGTTACATATGAGGATATCGACATTCATAAGAATCCTGAAACGAAACAAAAAATCGTATATGTCCCGGATTCTACTAACATACTGAACGGTTATACAGTAAAAGAAATCGTGAAGTTTTATAAAGCAGTTTATACAGCATTTGATGAACCATATTTCTACGAACTACTAGAACGTTTCAACTTACCAAACAAACGAATTCGAAGTTATTCAAAAGGAATGAAGGCACTGCTTGCCATCATTTTAGCTGTTGCTGCACAGGCAGAATATATTATTTTAGATGAACCAACAAACGGACTTGATCCTATCGTTAAAAGACAGATTTTACAGTTTCTCGTTGGAGAAGTTGCAGAAAAAGAGATTACCATTTTCATATCTACCCATCATTTAGATGAAGTTGAACAAATTGCAGATACAATCATCATATTAAAAGGACATACCGTATCTTCTATTACATCGCTAGACGATGCAAAATCACAATTTGCTAAAATCCAAGTAGCTTATGAACGTTCACTACCTCAAAAACTAGAAAACTTAAGCAATATTAAAATATTAAATCAAACGGGAAAAGTATATACGATTTTAATTGAAGGAAATGTAGCTGTAACGCTTGAGAAGTTTTATAAAGAGCAACCTATACTCATTGAAGAATTAACAATGTCACTTGAAGATGTCTTCGTTACGACACTGGAGGAGGATGGGTATGTTTCATAAGGCGTTGTGGATGTGGAATTGGAAGCGCGGGAAATATGCTGTGTTACTTTTTCTCTTCAGTTCACTTTATTTTTTATCTTTCGAATACTATCAAGCAGCAGAAACTCAACAGTCTCTCTTTCTCCATCCAGAAAAAATAGGTGAAGAAAAGTTCTACTATCATTATTCTTTTCATTCTTCTAATAGCTTTTGGTTAGGTATTATTACAATTATCCTATCCTGTATATTAATTGGCTGGGAGCGAAGTAATCAAAATGGAGATTCACTTATGACATTTCCATTTAAAAGACGTGATATGTTCTTATCGAAGTGGGTTTTTGGTGGATTTTTCATTGTACTATCATTTCTAATCAATTGGGGTCTTATGTATTTTATTTATAAATCTACGATTCACTTTGAATATCAATCTTTCGAACCGTTTCATCGATATTTCTTGTATGCAATTTTCACATATATCGCTATCTATACTGTCTCTTTATGTATAGGTACATTTACTGGCAGTATTATTTCACAAAGCATCTTCAGCATTACTTTTTGCATAATGGGAATGGGAATCTTTTCACTCTTACTCCTTTTCTTTACAGCTCATGCTGAAGCAATACACGAAAATAAAAGTTATACAAGTTTCGAAAACGTTTATAAATTCAATAAAAAAACCAACATTTCAAGCGCTATATTAGACTTTTCAATTAGTTATAATTACCACCCTACTGCCCAATCAGATGAAGATCATGGAAAAGTAATACAAAGGGGACCTACTTTTCATAGTTATTACTCTGCAAAAATAATACTTGTTCCTATCTTCTATACAATTTTCAGTTTGCTTATTGGGATGTTTCTCTATGCAAGGTCACCTAATGAACATAATAAGAAAATTTTCCTTTTTCCAAAATACAACTCACTCTGGATGTGGTGTACTACCTTTTATTTTGCATTAATAGGTGGGCAAATGTTAAAACGTTTTGATTTATTATTTAGTTACTATGTTGGATTCTTTTTATTTGGAATCGTCACTTATTTTATATTATCACGTCTTACAAACTATAAAGTTTTTTAAAGGAGAGATCCTATGTTTCAAAAAGCATTATGGGTGCATACCTACAAACAAAGTAAATATATTGTTTGGCTACTTTGGTTAGTAAGTTTTTATGTACTATCATATAAATACTATTTAGCAGCTGCCGAGCAATTAAAATATTTTCATGAACATAATGAATGGAAATATATATACCGATACTATTATCAACTTTCACTTCCCGATGCTATCATGGTTCAAGGAGGACTCCTTATTATATTAGCCTGCATTCTTATTGGATGGGAACGTCAAAATCAATCAAGTGACATTTTATGGTCTATGCCATTTAAACGAAAACATCTCTTCATAACGAAATGGCTTTTTGGTGTGTGTAATATTGTAGCTATCGTTATACTAAATTGGGGACTTTTTGCTATTATGAAAAAGACAACCTTTCATAATAAGTATCAAATATTTTCACCATTTCATACTTACTTCTTGTACATGGTTATCATCTTAATTGCTATCTATACACTTGCATTATGCATAGGAACAATTGCTGGTAATATGATTTCACAAGGATTCTTCAGTGTTGCTATACTTGGATTCCCTTTTATTTTGCCGACTCTAATTGCCGGAGCTATTTCTATTCATACGGTTGGACTTACTTCCAATCATACCGTCTATACGGAGGAAAATGTAGATCGTTACGGTTCAGTAATAGAAAAAATGAGTATTTTAGCGCCCGTTCGTGGATTCAATATTAATTTTAATTACGATCCTCAACGTGCTTATACTGATCAACAAGGCGTACGTCATGATGAACCTAATTTTACGTATATTCCTTCAGCAACAAAACTTACCGGTCCAATTGCAAATATACTTATTCTATTCCCTTTAGGAATGTACTTATATACAAGATCACCTAATGAACAAAACGGAAACTTTCTATTATATCCGAAGCTTAAAACACTATGTATGATATGTTGTGTAATCTTTATTGGAATGTTTGGAGGAATGGCAGCGGGCGGAAGTCGTTCTATCTTAAATTATTATATTGGTTTTATAGGGACCAGTACGATAGTCTACCTACTATTATCTCGCTTATTAAAATTTAAATTTTCTTGGCGTGTGAAATAACCTCCTCTTAAAGAGGAGGTTATTTTACATTCTCTCTCCTATCCCCATACACCATCTCTTCTTTCATCCCAAATCCATCACCATTTTGCACAATTTGCTCTGTCGGTGCAACTACACTTTCGGCAATTTTCCATTCCCCACGCTCTTTTACGAATACTTGTAGAAAATAGTTCATGCCATCTAATTGATATGCATTTTCTTTTTTCACATTATAGTGAATCGCAATGTAGTACACTTGAATGTTTTCTTTCCCTATTTTTGATACGTATTGCGATAGTCTCGGTATATAAAGTGCTGCTTTCTGAAAAGATAGTTGCTTCGCTTTAACAAGCGATGAACTTGTTACATTACGTAATGTGTCCCGATTACGAATATTATCGCTATGGTGGAATAATACTGCGTTTTGCATAGAACGAACCCATAATTTCGAATATAAGACTGTATTATCGTTTTCGATGTACTTCACTTCTTTTCGCACCACTTGGATAGGCGTATCTGCGTACGTGAATGTTTGAAAACAGAAAAAACTACCAAATAAAATGGTAAGTGCAGCAATATATTTCATAATCTTTCCTCCGATCTTTTAATTAAAGTATCGGAGTTTCAAAATATTTTTATTCAAAAGAAAAAGGATAGGAGTGCTTTCGCTTCCTATCCTCATTTATTATAATACGCGGCCAAATAGTTCTAAGACCATTTCTATTTCTTGGTCGCTCCAACCTTTAAATCTCTCTTTATAATATTCTTTACGCACAGCTTCAAGTTTTTCAGTTACTTCTCTTCCGTGCTCTGTAATTTCTAAGTACACGATTCGACGATCTGAATTAGAACGTTTTCTTTCTACTAATCCTTTTCGTACGAGACGATCTGTAACAGCTGTAATATGACTGGAGGTTACGTTTACTTCACTCGCAATTTGCGAAGCCATCTGTGGACTGTTTAAAAATAACGCACGTAATACAGAAAATTCATTATATGGCATATGTTCTGCAAAACGTGTATTAATATCATTTTGTAATAAACGTATCATTTTTCGAAATGATGCAGATAAATCTAAAATCAGCGTTTCTCTTTTTTCGTTCAATAGCCTCGTCCCTTTTTTATCATATTTACACATATTATAATCTATAAATACCTATGTTGTATATGCTTTCTTTCCTCAACATTCTCATTTATGTAACTTTTTTCATATAAATTTCTTTTTTGTTCACACATATACATATAAAAAGGATGGTGATGGAAAATGCAGGGTGGAATGAATCCTTATTTACACAACGTACGCACTGCTAATACTGGTAAAGAAGCTACTATTACTGTACAAGGAGAAGGTGTTGTAAAAGCAAAACCGAATGTTGTTATATTAACACTCGGCATTCGAACAGATGATAAAAATGTAAAACAGGCTCAAGAAGAAAATGCAGTGCAATCCAAACAATTGCTGGATGCACTTAAACAGCTTGGTATTGCCGATAAAGATATAGAGACGATTTCTTATACAATTACTCCTCAATACGAATATGTAAATGATAAAGCATTGCTACAAGGATACCGTGTAGAGCATTTGTATGAAATTACCGTTTTAAATGTACAAAAAGCTGGGGAAGTATATGATATAGCCGTTTCAAATGGCGTAAATGTAGCAAAAGGGTTACGTTTCCGAGTATCTCATCCAAATAAATATTATGAGCAAGCTCTCATTCAAGCTCTGCACCAGGCAGTAGAAAAAGCTCGTGCTATTGCGAGTACATATAATTTAAATATTAATCCCGTTCCCCTCTCATTCGTTGAAGAATCTGCCCAATTACCAAGGGAGGTTACGTCTTATGCTACTTTACATGCGCAAGCAGCTCCACCCATTCAATCGGGAGAGTTAGAAATTATTTCAACAATACGGGCAATTTTTACGTATTTATAAATAATTTCATTTATAAGTAAACGTTATCATTTTCCTTGTTGTAAAAACATGATGTTCTGATATAATAAAGGACGGTGAGCTCTTACGAAAGAGATATCACGGGTGGGAGAGGGATATGAAAAAGAAGGTTTAACATGAAAGGAATACTTGAAAGAACATTTAAATTAGGTTTACACGAAACATCACCAAAACAAGAAGTTTTAGCTGGAGTTACGTCATTTTTCACGATCGTATATATTATGATTGTAAATGCGTCAATTTTATCCGATGCTGGCATTCCTCTTGAAGCTGGAATTTTAGCAACTGTTTTCAGTTCATTTGTCGGATGTCTACTCATGGCATTTTGGGCAAATGCACCTGCTATTCTTGTCCCTGGTATGGGTGTAAATGCATTCTTCACGTACACAGCTGTGCATACGCTTGGACTAACTTGGCAAGAAGCATTGGCTGCTGTCTTTATCTCTGGTATTATTTTTGCAATTGCCGCTTTTACACCAATCGCTCGCGTGCTATCAGTATCAATTCCAAAGTCATTAAAGGAAGCAATTACTGTCGGCATCGGATTATTTTTAGCGTTTATCGGATTGCAAAAAGGTGGTTTAGTCGTTTCGAACCCAAATACTGCTGTTGCAATGGGTAAATTAAGTAACCCTGTCGTTCTTGCGACCGTGCTTACTCTTATCGTTGCACTTGTACTATTTATTCGTAACGTACGTGGAAACTTTTTATGGACGATTGCAATAGGAACTGGTATTGCATGGCTATTTGGCCTTGTTGATACAAGTCAAATCGGAAATAGTTCATTCTCATTCGCTAATTACGGCGATGTGTTTGGAGCTATGTCATTTGGCAAACTTTCTTCCTTACCGTTTTGGATTGCAACATTCTCCTTAAGCATGGTGCTTATTTTTGAGAACATGGGACTTCTGCACGGTTTATTAGAAGATGACCGTAAATTCCCACGTGCTTACCAAGCCAATGCAATTTCAGCAATGACATGTGGTCTATTTGGCACAAGCCCTACCGTATCAACAGTAGAGAGTGCCGCAGGTATTACTGCAGGTGGAAAGACAGGTCTGACGTCTATCGTTACGGGGTTGTTATTCTTTGCATCATTGTTTGCACTTCCGTTTGTCAAACTAATTCCTGATAGTGCCATTGCACCAATCTTAATTATTATTGGCGGCCTGATGATTACAAGCATTCAACAAATTCCTCTGAACGATTTTTCAGAAGGATTTCCAGCGTTCTTAATTATCGTCATGATTCCGCTCACATATAGTATCGCTGATGGCATTGCGTTCGGATTTATTGCTTACCCTATCTTAAAAGTTGCTCTTGGAAAGCGTAAAGAAGTCGCACCATCTATGTATATCATTACATGCTTATTCTTAGCTATGTTTGTATTACATGCTATTGGTTAAGAAAAAACACCGGGGAAATCCTCGGTGTTTTTTACTTAAACCATCCTTTTTTATAAAACCAGGCCATCATTCCGCCACCAATTAATGCCATTAGAAGAAGACAAATAAAATAACTATATTGTCCACCAAGCTCTGGCATATGCGTAAAGTTCATTCCATATACTCCCGCAATAAATGTTAATGGCATGAAAATAGTCGAGAATACAGTTAATGTTTTCATAATGTTATTCATATGATGTGAGTTTAATGAAAAATAACTATCCCGAATATCCGCCGTTAACTCTCGACTTGCCTCAATCATTTCCGTAAGTTTAAGTAAATGATCATGTATATCTTTAAAATAAATCTCATGATCACTTATACCGTAAAAACGAGTGGAATTCAAAATACGATACAATAAATCACGCATTGGAATAATTGTACGTCTTAACTTAGATAAATCTGCCCTAATATCAAATACTTCTTCTAGCACGGCTCCTGCTGTCTCACCTGTTAAATTATCATCAATCGCATTTAAATGATCTTCAATGTAATATACAGGTGCGAAATAATCATCTACAATTTGATCAGTGATCGTATGTGCTACATGTAAAGGCCCTTTCTTAATCCGCCTCTTCTCACCAAGTGTTTTCCATACTCTTTCAATTGCATTATTATGAGAAAAATGGAAAGAAACAATATAGCGATCACTAACAAACAAATCAATTTCATGTGGTTCTAGCCCATCTTCTCCAAACGCGTGAAGAACTAAAAAGTTATATCCATCATAAAAATCAACTTTTGGCCTCTGTACATATTCTAGACAGTCTTCAATTGCAAGGGGATGGAACTTAAAATGGTCTTGCAGAATATATGTATACTCTTCTTTCGTTGGCTTATATAAATCTAGCCAATACCATACAATATGGTCTTTCTTTGTTTCTTCTAGAGAAACATCATATAATACTTCATCTGTTTTTGTTACTGCACAAATTCTAATCATAATTTCACCCATTATTATTATAAACAAAAAATAGTAAAAAAAGCCAAGGAGAAATCTCCTCAGCTTTTTTTTATTACTTCGTTACGATACCGTGTACTAAAGTTGGTGCATCTACGTGTTCTTTAGAGATCTTCATGTTCTCATAAATTTTCGCTTTTACATCTTCAACATTTTCGCGGTTTGCGTGAATTGTAACAAGGGATTCACCTTGCTTCACGCTATCGCCTACTTTTTTGCGCAGCATTAGACCAACTGCTAAATCAATTTCAGACTCTTTCGTTGCACGTCCTGCTCCTAAAAGCATTGCTGCTGTTCCGATTTCGTCTGCAACGATTTCTGATACATATCCGTCTTCTTTCGCTTCCACTTCAATTTTAAATTGTGCTTGTGGCAATTTAGAAGGGTCATCAACAACAGATGCGTCGCCGCCTTGCGCTGATAAGAACGTTTTAAATGATTCTAGCGCTTTTCCGTTGTTCATTACTTCAATTAGCTTTTCACGTGCATCTTCTAAAGATGAAGCTTGTCCAGCAAGGTACACCATTTGACTTCCAAGTGTTAAACATAGCTCTTCTAAATCCTTCGGCCCTTTACCTTGTAATGTATCAATTGCTTCTTGTACTTCTAATGCGTTACCGATAGCTTCACCGAGTGGTTGACTCATATCAGAAATAACTGCCATCGTATTACGACCAACGTTATTACCGATGCGTACCATTGCTTCTGCTAAACGTTTTGCATCTTCATCCGTTTTCATAAATGCACCTGCTCCAGTTTTTACATCAAGAACAATTGCATCTGCACCAGCAGCAATTTTTTTACTCATAATCGAACTTGCAATAAGCGGAATTGAGTTTACTGTTGCTGTTACATCACGAAGTGCATATAGCTTTTTATCAGCAGGTGTTAAGTTACCACTTTGGCCGATAACAGCGATTTTATTTTCATTTACAAGACGCATGAATTCATCGTTTTCAATTTCCACATGGAATCCTGGAACTGCTTCTAATTTATCAATTGTACCACCAGTATGTCCTAAACCGCGTCCAGACATTTTCGCTACTGGTACATCTAAAGCAGCTACTAATGGACCTAATACAAGTGTCGTTGTATCACCAACACCACCTGTTGAATGCTTATCTACTTTTACACCTTCAATAGCTGATAAGTCGATTGTATCACCGCTATTTACCATTGCCATTGTTAAATCAGCACGCTCTTGATCGTTCATATCTTGGAAGAAAATTGCCATTGCAAGTGAACTTACTTGATAATCAGGAATATCACCATTCGTATATCCTTCAACAATAAAGTTAATTTCTTCTGTCGTTAATGCATGTCCGTCACGTTTTTTTGCAATTAGGTCCACCATTCTCATTGTGAAGTCACCCCTTCATTTGTTTTACGATTGCTTTTACTAATGCTAAGAAGTTAGCTTTAACACGTTCTGTCGTTTCAATTACTTCATCGTGGTGAAGTGGTTGATCTAAAATACCAGCTGCCATATTTGAAATACAAGAAATACCTAATACTTTCATACCAGCATGACGCGCTACAATTACTTCAGGTACTGTTGACATACCAACTGCATCTCCGCCAAGTGTACGAAGCATACGAATTTCAGCAGGTGTTTCATATACAGGACCTGTCATTCCTACGTATACACCTTCTTGTACTTTAATATTTAATTCTGCTGCAACTTG
Source organism: Bacillus sp. MYb78 (assembly GCF_002975115.1). Classification (NCBI taxonomy): domain Bacteria; kingdom Bacillati; phylum Bacillota; class Bacilli; order Caryophanales; family Bacillaceae; genus Bacillus; species Bacillus sp. MYb78. The sequence goes on along the minus strand of NZ_PCOB01000006.1, from coordinate 144,075 downwards.
TTTCGCCATTTCGCGAAGTTCTACTGTATATGATGTAGACATATCAGGGAAACGTACGCCCATTTCAGAATCATTCGGTCCGATTAATGGATTCGTACCCATGAAGTTAATGTGGTCTGAAATTAACATAAGATCGCCTGGCTCAAATGATGTATTTACACCACCAGCTGCGTTTGTTACAACTACTGTTTCTACACCTAGTTCTTTCATCACACGAACTGGGAATGTTACTTTTTGCATGTCGTATCCTTCATAGAAGTGGAAACGTCCTTGCATTGCTACTACTGTTACACCTTGAAGTGTACCAAATACTAGTTGACCTGCATGGCCTTCTACAGTTGATACTGGGAATTCAGGTATTTCACTGTAAGGTACTGTTACTGCGTTCTCAATTTCGTCTGCTAATACACCTAGTCCTGATCCAAGGATTAGTCCTACTTGTGGTGTCTCTTGAAATTTCTCTTTTAAGTATGAAGCTGATTTTGTAATAAGTTCACGATTCATTTGTTTATCCCCCTATTTCTTTAGCTCATTTAAGAAGCTTGTTCCGTATTCTGGCATTTTCACACCGAAGTTTTCTGCTACTGTTGCACCAATATCAGCAAATGTTTGACGAAGTGGTAACTCTTGTCCGCCTTCTTTCATGCTTGGGCTATATGCTAATAATGGTACATATTCACGTGTATGGTCAGTACCAGGGTGAATTGGATCATTACCGTGGTCTGCTGTAATTAATAATAGATCATCTTCTTTTAGTTTTGCGAATACTTCTGGAAGACGTGCATCATATTCTTGCAGAGCTTCTCCGTATCCTTGTGGATCACGGCGGTGGCCGAATAATGCATCAAAGTCAACTAAGTTTAAAAAGCTAAGACCTGTAAAGTCCATATTTAATGTATCTACAAGCTTATCCATTCCATCCATGTTAGACTTCGTACGAAGTGATTCAGTTACCCCTTCGCCATCATAAATATCAGAGATTTTACCGATAGCAATTACATCGTAGTCACTATCTTTTAATTCATTCATTACTGTACGACCGAATGGTTTTAATGCATAGTCATGACGGTTTGGTGTACGTGTAAAGTTTCCAGGTTCACCAACGAATGGACGAGCAATAACACGACCTACCATGTATTTCTCATCTAATGTTAATTCACGTGCAATTTTACAGATTTTATATAATTCATCAAGTGGCACTACTTCTTCGTGTGCTGCAATTTGCAATACGCTATCAGCAGAAGTATAAACGATTAAAGAGCCTGTTTCCATTTGCTCTTGACCAAGTTCATCAAGAATCTCAGTTCCAGAAGCTGGCTTATTACCGATAATTTTACGGCCCGTTTTTTCTTCTAATTCATCAAGTAATTCTTTCGGGAATCCTTCTGGGAACACTTGGAATGGTGTATCAATGTAAAGGCCCATGATTTCCCAGTGACCTGTCATTGTATCTTTACCAGTAGATTTCTCTTGCATTTTTGTGTAATATCCAAGTGGTTTCTCTACTTTAGAGATACCTTTCATTTCTCGAATGTTACCAAGACCTAATTTCACCATGTTAGGCATTTGTAACCCATTCATATGTTCAGCAATGTGACCAATTGTGTCAGATCCTAGATCACCAAATTGCTCAGCATCTGGTGCTTCACCGATTCCCACAGAGTCCATTACGACTAGGAATATACGTTTATATTTATTCATAACTGCGACCTCCTATAAGTTCAGTTCTACTTCTTGTAGTATGTTCAAAACGCTATAAAGTGAAACTGTTATCCAAAAGAATTCTCATTGTCAAACAGTACTTCTTTAAATCATTTTCTAACCTATTTCGTTTACTTGAAACGATTCAAAAACATTTCTAGTTTTTTCTAAGTCAGATGTCAGACATCTGATACTGATATCATAACATGTTTACGCTTTCTTTTTAATACATTTTCGTAGAATTTCTCATTTTCTTCACACTTCTATTGTAATCCATTCTGCAACGAAGTGCTAATTTTTTTATGATTTATTTCTTCATATTAAAAATAAAAAGTAGCTCTAAAGAGCTACTTTTTATTTTACTTCTATTGTTTCTTCTTTATGTTCATGCAATTCGCCTTTTCTTACATGTACTTTCACTTTGTAAGCACCGTTCTCTTTGAAAGTATGTTTCGTTTCATACTCTCCTTTATTCCCTTCTTTCGCTGGAATAAATTCGTGTTTTTCAACACCATCTTTCCAAATCTCTAGTTGTACTTCAGCACCAGTTAATGCTTCTTCTTTTTGCTTTAAATGAACTTTCATTTTAGATTCAGCATTTGCCTTTATGTCTCCAGCCATAAGATGGATCATTGTGTCACTTTTATGATCTCCATGTCCTGCACTGTGATCACTATTTTCTTTTTTCGCATCTTCTACTTTCGTATTTCCTACAGCAACTTTCACTTCTGGCATAACGTGCATTTCACGTGCATTTGTGTGAGCAATAATATGGTATACTCCATCCGTTTCGAATGTTTTCTCTACTGCATAAACACCTTTTCCTTTATGCTTACCATCTAACATCTCATGCTTTTCGTCGCCATCTTTCCAAATTTCAAACTTTACATCATCGGCATCCGTTACTTTTTCTTTCCCTTGTGTAACAAGTGCTTGTACTTCTGTTTTTTCACCTGGTTTAATTTCTTTCGGATTTGTTTGGACTGCTACTTTTACAGCTTCAAGTTTCTGTTCTTTTTTCGGTTCTTCTTTGTTTGTATTACAGCCAGCCAACGCTAGCATCGCGATAAATAAAGTTATAATCAGTTTTTTCATCATCATTTCCTCCTTTATACTTTATTTAGTATAGAGGAAATACATTGTAATATTCCAGTCTTCTGCTGAAAACAATATACGAAATGTTTGTGAAGTTTCTGTGAAACGGTCTTCCCCTCTTAATCTATGAAAAAAAGAGCATAGTAACTATGCTCTCGGATGAAACTGTTTATATACATCTTTTAATCTAGTTTTTGAAACGTGCGTATAGATTTGCGTAGTTGAAATATCTGCATGTCCAAGCATTTCTTGTACAGCACGTAAATCTGCTCCATTTTCTAATAAGTGCGTAGCAAACGAGTGACGCAACGTATGAGGTGTAAGTTCTTTTTCAATATTTGCCTCTTTCGCTAATCGTTTTAATATTTTCCAAAATCCTTGTCTTGATAATCGATTACCATGATGGTTTAAAAAGAGTGCATCTACTACTTTTTTCCCCATTAATTCTCTTCTTCCTTTTTCAATATACTTTTGAATCGCTTCCGTTGCTAAACTTCCTAGTGGAATAATTCTTTCTTTATTCCCTTTCCCTATGCAACGAACAAATCCCATCGTTAAATGTACATCTTCTAAATTGAGTGCAATCAATTCTGAAACACGAAGTCCTGTCGCATACAGTAACTCTAGCATCGCCTTATCACGAATCCCAAAAGCACTTGTCATTTTTGGTGTTTGAAGTAACGCCTCTACTTCATCAACTGATAATACCTTTGGTAATTTCCGTTCCCCTTGTGGCGTTTCAATATGTACGGATGGATCGTGTTCTACCGCTCGTTCACGAAGTAAAAATTGGTGGAACGAACGAATTGATGCGATATGACGCGCCAATGTTTTCGAAGATTTTCCGTTCTCTTTTAAATACTGCAAAAAGTTAACAATGTGTAAACGGGTCACTTCATGAAAAGTTTTCGTCTGTTCCACATTTTGCAAATACTTTACGTAGCTTTTTAAATCCCGTTCATAAGATACTACTGTATTCTTTGCTAATCCTTTTTCGACAACCATATAATGAATAAAATCTTTTAATTGATCTTCCACTCTACACTACTCCCCATTTTCATAGAAAAACATCATTCTATTTACGAAAGCATCCTTTGCCGGTTCTTCATTCCCTGATACTTTTTCTACAGTCTCTTCTTTAGGTTTTTCATAACGATGATAGCTTTCATATTCTTCATTTATCCATAGTATAGCGAAATAAAACAAAATCGTACAACTTGTAAATAATAAAAATACTTTTATTCCATCAAAAGTTAATTTTAAAGCTCGGCGCATTGTAAATTCCTCCAAAATATAAGTTATTACAACATATGCCAAGCTTTCACCAATTTATACCTTATTCAAATAAAAAACCTCTTCCTAGATAAATAGGAAAAGGTTATTTTTCATCCGTTTCATTTTCTTGACAATTTTTACAAATCCCATGGAATGTTAAACGATGATCTTTCACCTTAAAGCTCCAGTCTCGTTCTACTTTCCTTTCCACTTCACCAAGTAAATCTTCTTGTATTTCTTGTACAGCACCACATTGTGTACAAATCAAATGATGGTGGAAACGCTGCGCACCTTCTTGGCGTAAGTCATAGCGTGAAACACCGTCTCCGAAGTTAATCTTATCGACAACTTTTAACTCAGATAATAGTTCTAAAGTTCGATAGACGGTTGCTAATCCGATCTCTGGCGACTTTTCTTTTACAAGGAGGTAAACATCTTCTGCGCTTAAATGATCTTCTTCATTTTCTAGCAGCACACGAACTGTTGCTTCACGTTGCGGTGTTAATTTGTAGCTCGCTGCATGTAATTGCTTCTTAATTCGTTCAATTCTTTCTTCCATTCGGTACTACTCCCTCCTCGCCACTCTTACACCATTATATCAGAAGAAGGGCTTCTGTCAAAAGAAAAAACAATAAAAACAAATTGATAATTATTCTCAAAAAGTATTTATTTTTTATTAATAGCCTCAACGACTTCTTTCATTAAAACTGGTGATGCGTAAGCCTCCACACTAGAAGCAAGTGCTAACACCACTCCAATTACGAGAAAGAAGCATGTATAACGGATTAATAATGGTAATAGTGGCTCGGTTATTTTTCTAATAAATTGATGCCTAATCATCCGTAAAGAAAAACTTGCAGCAATAGTTGTCATAACGAGAAAGACTGGAATGATAATTAAATTTTGTGGCAAAACAGATACAAAAGCTAATAATAGTCCATTCCATCCATGCTGACTTACTAAAAAACCAACTGTAAATCCAACGACAACTCCTTTTACAAATAATAAAATAAAAATAAGTGGTAATCCAATAATTGAAATCCCTAAAATCCAAATAAATCCGATGTATTTTAATTGCGAAAAGTAACTTTCTCGAAACATTTCGCCTGCAATGGCAAATTCTCCTTTAGAGACTTGTCCAAAAAAACGTTGTAAATAAAATGATAAATCTTGTTTTTGATTGATTTGTAAACTATTCACCAGAATGGCTCCGAATATTACTCCCATCAATAATAAAACGGCGTTAAATATATATAATGAAGAGTTTTCCTGTATGTGAGACATTACACGGTCTTGCCAATTTTTTCGCCACATTTTTCTTCCCTCCGTTCACACTCTTATTAAAAATGTATGAAAGAAAGAAAAAAGTATGACGAATTAACATTGAAATTCCGCTCTACTTTGCTAAACTAAAAAGTAGAGAATAGGAGGGATTTCTCTTGAAACCATTATTATTAGATTTTCCAACATTATTTCAAACTGAACGCTTGCAAGTTCGTAAACCATTTCCAGGTGATGGTGCAGAAGTATATGAAGCAATCCAAGCTTCTCTAGAAGACTTAGTACCGTGGATACCAATTAACGCTGAAACAGAAGAGAGTGCTGAAGAAATTGTTCGCGAAGCTCACGGACAGTTTTTACTTCGTGAAACACTTGATTTTCACTTATACGATAAAGTATCTGGTACATTCATCGGAGCAATTACACTAAAGCCTGAAAACTGGGATATTCCAAAGTTTTCACTTCACTTCTGGCTACATAGTGGCTATACAAAACAAGGCTATATGACCGAAGCTGTTAAAGGTGCAATTCAGTTCGCCTTTGATAAACTAGGCGCTAGAAGAATTGAAATTCGTACTGATGCAACAAATATAAATGCATGTAGCTTAGCAGAACGTCTAGAATTCATTCTAGAAGGGACAATGGAAAATGATTTCCTAGCACCAGATGGTAGCTTACGTGATGCACGTGTATATGCAAAAATCAATTAAAAAACACTCGCCTTTGGCGAGTGTTTATTTTTGTAGTTGTAAATATTGTACTGCAAACATCGTCTTCGCATCATGAATACGAAGATCTTTCATAAGAGTAATCGCTTCTTCTAACGATACTTCCATTAATTCCACAAACTCATCTTCATCTAACTCAGCTTTATTTTCTTTTCTTGTCAAACCTGTCGCTTTATATACATATAAAATTTCATCTGCGAATCCTGGAGATGTATAGAAAGAAGTAATGAGCTCCATATTTTCACATACATATCCTGTTTCCTCTTCTAATTCACGAACTGCTGTTACCTCAGGTTTTTCACCAGGTTCTAACTTGCCAGCCGGAATTTCTATAATCGCCTTTTCAAGTGCTTTACGATACTGCTCAACAAGCACAATTTTCCCCTCATCAGTAATAGCAATAATAGCAACTGCACCAGGGTGATTTACAATTTCACGTTTACTCATTGCTCCATTTGGTAATACTACATCATCAACACGAACTTTTATAACTCTACCATCAAAAATTGGCTCAGTTTTTACTGTTCTCTCTGCAAGATTGCTCATACTACTTCATCTCCCTGTTCTATTTCCTATTCTTTCCTCATACATTTTACCACATTGAAAGGAGCGTGATAGAAATGAAAGTTTATATTTTACCAAATCGCGTCACTTTAGTCGGAAAAGCATGGCAAATTCGCCATAAGCTAAAGCAATATAGCAAAGAGTATACAACTGTACAAGAGTGGATTACAGCAAATAAAGTGAAACATTAATCATGCTTTTACGGGCAGTTAATGCGAAGCGGAAAGTAAACGTTTGTCAACCTCTTTTCCCTCTCGTACAATAAAGGTAAGGAGGTTGACCTATGAAAAAACGTCAATTAGGAAACTCAGATTTGTTTATTACAGAAATGGGCCTTGGCTGTATGTCTCTCGGTACATCTGAAACAGAAGCTATGCATATTATCGATGAAGCTATCGATTTAGGAATTAATTTTTTTGATACAGCAGATTTATATGATTACGGATTAAATGAAGAATTTGTTGGAAAAGCCTTGAAGGGAAGAAGAGACCAAATTGTACTTACAACAAAGGTTGGAAATCGTTGGACAGAAGAAAAAAATGGCTGGTCTTGGGATCCTTCTAAAGCTTACATAAAGACTGAAGTAAAGGAAAGTTTACGTAGACTTCAAACTGATTATATTGACCTTTACCAACTTCATGGCGGAACAATTGAAGATCCAATAGATGAAACAATTGAAGCTTTTGAAGAATTGAAAAAGGAAGGTATTATTCGCCATTACGGTATTTCTTCTATACGCCCAAATGTCGTTCGTGAATATGCAAAACGCTCAAACATCGTTAGTGTACTAATGGAATATAACCTTTTAAATCGTCGTCCAGAAGAATGGTTCCCCCTTCTAAATGAACACCAAATTAGCGTCATTGCCCGCGGGCCACTTGCAAAAGGAATTTTAACTGACAATAATGCAAGAAAGATAGAAAGAGTAAAGGAAAAGGATTATCTCTCTTATTCTTACGATGAATTACATGCAACTCTAGCAAGTGTAAAAGAAATGATTGGAGAACGCTCTTTAACAGGAACAGCTATTCAATATTGCTTACATAATAAGACTGTTGCAGCTGTTATACCTGGTGCAAGCTCTCTTCAACAATTACAGGAAAATATACGAGCTAGCCAACAGTTACCTTTAACAAAAGAAGAATATATACAACTTCAAAAGATTGTTAAATATGACACATATGCTTTGCATCGTTAAAAATATCGAATTACCGATAAAACAGAAGACTGCCTCCAGTATTAGGAGACAGTCTTTTTTATAACGTATCATATTTATCAGGATTCGTTCCTACATGTAAATCACGATTCAACGTGTTAATTTGACGTATCTCTTCTTCATTTAGTGCAAAATCAAAAATAGTAAAGTTTTCTTTAATGCGAGATGGTGTAACAGATTTAGGAATCGTCACAATCCCGCTTTGAATATCCCACCTTAATATAACTTGCGCAGGTGTTTTTTCATATTTAGTAGCAATAGCCTGAATAATCGGGTGCTGAAATACTTCTCCGCCTCTCATTAATGGACTCCATGCTTCCATTTGAATCTGCTCACCTTGACAGAAATTACGCAACTCAAATTGCGTCAACATCGGATGAAGTTCCACTTGGTTTACCATCGGCTTCACTTTGCAATTTGGTAATAATAGTTCTAAATGATGTTTATGAAAATTAGAAACACCAATCGCACGCACTTTACCTTCTTCATACAATTTCTCTAAAGCTCGGTACGTATCAACATACTTCCCTCTTACCGGCCAATGTATTAAATATAAATCTACATAGTCCATTTGTAATTTTTTCAAACTCTTTTCAAACGCCTCGAGTGTCTCCTCATATCCTTGATCGTCGTTCCATACTTTTGTTGTAATAAATATATCTTCTCTTGGAATTCCTGATTCACGTATCGCCTCTCCGACACCGCTTTCATTTTCATATACAGTTGCTGTATCAATCGAACGGTATCCAACTTCTAACGCTGTTTTTACTGCTTGCTTTACTTCGTCTCCTTCTTTCGCTTTATATACGCCTAGACCAATCATCGGCATTTTCACGCCATTATGAAGTGTAGTTGTTGGAATATGCACAGTCGTCTCCCTTTCATTGTTACATTTTTTATAAGCCACAATTTTATTTCAACAAGATTCATCCCAAAAGTCAAAACATACGTACAGTTTACATAACACTTTTATATAGCTAAAAAATAGCGTGAACTCATTCATTCACGTTATTTTTTCTCCATTCTTTCGCTTTTTCATCCACATTGCGCACAAACTCATTTTTTCCTTCCGTATATAACGCGCCATCATATGTATACTTTTCGGCTAATTCTTTCTTTAAGGTTGCATATGCCTCTGCTTCTTCACAATGAGCCATCATATAATCACGAAACGCTAAATGCCTTACTATCTCTGGATTTCCTTTTTCAAACACGTGTAAATGATACGAGCGTTTTTCTTCAGTTCCATGAATAAAATATCGGCGTCTTGAAATACCATTTTCCCCTTTTACGATGTAACCAAGCTCTATAAATCGTTCATTCCACCCATCTACTCTTTCGATATTTTCTACTTCCATGATCATATCAATAATAGGTTTAGCTGCCAGTCCGGGAACTGACGTACTTCCAATATGATGAATTTTTACCGTTTCTGGCATCGCTGATTTTAATCTTTTAGCCTCCATTTGAAATTTTTCACTCCAATGGTTTTCATGTGGAACAACGACAATTTTTCTCATTCTAACTCCCCTTTTCTTACAAGCTCGTCAAAAAATGACCAGTGGTATTTCACTGATCATTTTTTTATTATTTAAAGTCTTTCCAAGTAAGGTTACTTTCACTTAGCAGTTCTTCAAATGATTTATTCTTTTCACGTTCTTTTTGTTCTTGGCGCTTTCTTTCCAGTTCAGCTGCCTCTTTTTCCTCTTCCCTCACTTGCAACTCTTTCTTCTTACTCTTTAATTGTTGCATGAGTGAATCATTTAATTGATCGCCTAATGTAAGTGTTTCTTTCTTTGGTTGATTCACTTGCGATTGTCTTTGCATTTGTCTTTGTTTCTTTTTCTTCATGCTACTCACCTTTTACTTTTTTCTCCATTATAGTAGATACACGATGAAATCGACAATAAAAAAGGGTCTTTACTCTATTATTCACTTTTTGTAAATATGTTAATTTTTCGAAAAGACTAAATTTTTATGTAGCTATAATCCTATGAATCTATTAAAATTATGTCGTATGATGTCAGATTATAAAAAGAGGAGAATTATATTATGTGGAAAAAAATTATTCCTGCCGTTGCTGTTTTAAGCACTATTACTTTTTCAAGCGTATTTGCCGCTCCCCCATCTCAGAATCCAGCTGAACAAAACCGCTACATAGACGTACAAATGCTTGGTATTAATGATCTCCATGGACAACTAGATACTGTTAAAAAAATCAATAATAAAGAAGCTGGTGGCGCTGATTACTTAGCTACTTATTTAAAAGAACGTAAAAAACAAAACCCTAATACACTTCTCGTACATGCTGGTGATATCGTCGGAGCTAGTCCACCAGTTTCAGCATTATTACAAGATGAACCGACGATTGAATTTTTAAATGATTTAAAATTTGATGTTGGTACAATCGGAAACCATGAATTTGATGAAGGCATTGATGAAATGAAACGCCTCATTTACGGTGGATATCATGAAAAAACAGGGAATTTCAAAGGGGCTAACTTCCCCTATGTAGCTGCTAACTTCTATAACAAATCAACTGGCCGCTTATTTTTACCACCATTTACTGTAAAAATGGTAGATGGTGTTCCTGTTGGATTCATTGGTGTTGTTACAACTGATACACCAAATGTTGTTATGCCTACGATGCTTAAAAATGTACAAATTACTGATGAAGTAGAAGCAATTAATAAATCAACACAACAATTAAAACGCCTCGGCGTTAAATCGATCGTCGTTCTTGCTCATGTCGGTGGAACAACCGATGAGTCTGGGGTAACAAATGGCGATCTTACTCGAATTGCAAATGAAACAGACCCAGAAGTTGATGTTATTTTCGGTGGACATAGTCATACGTATGTAAATGGTACAGTAAATAATAAACTAATTGTCCAAGCAAATTCATACGGAACGGCTTTCTCAGACGTGGATGTAACAATTGATCGTAAAACAAAGGATATTGTAAAGAAAAAAGCTGAAGTTGTTACAACGTATCATGAAGGTGTAGAACCTGATAAACAAGTAAAGAAAAAACTAGATCAATATAAAGAAAAAATCGCACCACTTGTAAATGAAGTGGTCGGAAAATCTACAGCACCTATCGACCGTAAACAAAATGATGCTGGTGAGTCCACTCTTGGAAATTTAGTTGCCGATGCTCAGCGTCAAACGATGCAAACTCAAATCGCCCTCATGAATCCTGGTGGCATTCGTAATGACTTAGATGCTGGTGATATTACGTGGGGTGAGTTATACGGCATTCAACCTTTTGGAAATCAATTGATTAAAGTAGATTTAACAGGTCAAGACATTCGCGATATTTTAAATCAGCAATGGCAAAAAGGAACAACAAGAATGCTTCAAATTTCAGGTATTCAATATACGTGGGATGCAAATAAAACAAACGGTGAAAAAGTTACAAATATACGTTTAACAAACGGAGAAGAATTATCTCCATCTAAAACGTATAGCGTAGTTGCAAATGCCTTCTTAGCTTCTGGCGGTGACGGATTCGTATCATTTAAAAATGGTAAAAATGCAGAAACTGGTCCAAACGACTTTGAAGCGTTAGTCGATTACGTAAAACAATTAAAAGAACCAATTCAGCCAGTTATTGATGGAAGAATTCAAAAAGTAAATTAAGTGTTTCTCTAATAATAAATTTCATTTTTCACGCCATAAAGGATTTGTACTAATCCTCTATTTTATACGTAATATACATCATAAAAAGGATACTCGTTCTTCCAATGAACATAGTATCCTTTTTTTTAGTTATCAAAATGTGATGTTTTGTCAACTTCATATTGCTGTAAAAATTGGTGCAACGCCTCTTCTACAAGTTTAGACTTTTGAATTCCTTTCGATTCTGATATAAGGTCCAATCTTGCTAATATTTCTGTATTAATAGAAAAGGTTCGTCTCTTTTTCTCTGTACTCTTACTCATAATTGGTGCAATTACTTCGCCTCTTTTTCTTAGTAACTCATAAATGCTTTGTAATTGCTCGTAAATTAATAATTGATAATCTGTTTTCTCATATTGAAGGGCGGTCGCTTCTTGGAGTTGTAAGTGACGTGGTTCTTCTCCATCTCCTACAAAAATACGTTTCTTCTGCTCTCCATCATATTCGTATCCAATCAATCTTAATTTCTTCGATAATGTATACGGGCTTATTTCAAGACGTTTTGCTATAATAGCGATGGATTCACGTCTATTTAAACCATCTATAATTTCTCCAATCGTCACAATTTCCCTCCTCCCGTGTTGAAATGACACTAGTATGGTATGTTACAATGATTTTCTAACAGTATATGCAAAATGAATAGCCTGTGCGATTCATACGATTTCACAAAAGGAGGTTTTCAATATGCTTTTTCGTAGCTACACCCCTCAGTTCTATAACGAAAACAAACAACTCATTCCTAATAGTATCGCTACGATAGAAAGCGTTATGATTAATAATCGAAAACAAACTCTCCTTATGCGTGGACAAAACGTAGAGCAACCTATTTTATTATGCTGTCACGGCGGACCTGGGATGGCACAAATCGGATTTATTCGCCATTTTCAAAAAGAATTAGAGAAGCAATTTATTGTTATTAATTGGGATCAGCGCGGGGCTGGTAAATCCTTTTCAATGAAAGATTTCGGAGCAAATTTCACAATCGAACAATTCGTTTCCGATGCAAAAGAAGTGATTCAATATGTACTTAAAAGGTTCAACAAACAAAAACTATTTCTCGCTGGTCATTCTTGGGGAAGTATTATTGGGCTTAACATAGCACATCAATATCCAAAGTATATCGAGGCTTACATCGGTATTGGGCAAATTGTACATATGAAACAAAATGAAGAATTGCTATATCAACATTTAATTCATTCTGCAAAAAAACATGATCATAAAAAAGCATTAGCTTCCCTTTTAAAATTAGGCAAACCACCATTTTTAGATACGAGACGTCTCATTATTCAAAGAAAGTGGCTTGGCACATTTGGAGGCGCAATCCAAAACGGATCTTCCTTTTCTTTCATACGAAAAGGTTTCTTTTCTCCTGAGTATACGCTATTAGATTGGTTCAAGTTTCTCGCAGGAAATTTAAAATCTGGCGTTTTATGGGAAGAAATGCTGACAATCGATTTCTTTTCTTCTATCTCAAGTTTATCTATTCCAGTTTATTTTTGTTCTGGTCGCTATGATTATCAAACTCCTTATGCACTCGTTCAGGAATATTGCGATATTATTGAAGCGCCTATAAAAAAGATGATTTGGTTCCCAAATTCAGCACATTCTCCTGATTTAGAAGAACCAGAATTATTCGCTAATTCTTTGCAATCAATTAAACAAGAGCTAGCTTTTCAGCATTAGTAACAAAAGGCTCTTTTACATTTCATAGAAAACATTTTATAATAATATGTCGCAAGTATGTATAAACATAGCAAAATGTTTCATATTTACTTGTCTTAACAGAATAAAAATTTAGGGAGATTACATTTATTATGAACGCTGTACTCGTCGCAGTAGCAATTATGCTATTGCTTAGTTTGTTACGTGTCCAGGTCATTGTCGCCATCATTGTTGGAGCTTTAACAGGCGGAATTATCGGCGGACTCGGTATTTCAGAAACGATTAACACTTTTACAACTGGTCTTGGAAACAGTGCTCCAATCGCTTTAAGTTATGCAATGCTTGGTGGTTTCGCTATTTCCCTTTCCAAAACAGGACTTCCAGATGCTATGATTCAAACTGCATTAAATTGGATTGGCAATGAACAAGACACGAAAAAACAAGTTTATTCTAAAATACTTATTTTATTCATTATTTTAACGATGGCTTGTTTCTCACAAAATGTGATTCCTGTTCACATTGCTTTCATCCCCATCTTAATTCCAGCACTTTTAAAAGTCTTAAATGAGCTGAAAGTGGATCGCAGACTTGTCACATGTATTATTACATTTGGATTGATTACTCCTTATATGTGGATCCCTGCAGGATTCGGAAAAATTTATCATGACGTATTACAAACCAACGCTGCGCAAAGCGGCCTTACATTTGATGTCACACTTATTCCAAAAGCAATGACTATTCCAGCAATTGGTATGATTATTGGATTATGTGTAGCAGTATTCATTACGTACCGAAAACCTCGTACGTATGAAACAGAACAAATTCATACTACCGAAAATGAAATCGTTCCCTATACAAAACGTAGCATTACTTTCGGGTTATTATCTATCATTGCTACATTAACTGTTCAATTAACAACAGAATCAATGATTTTCGGTGCTTTAGCAGGTATTATCGTCTTATCGGTTAGTGGCAGTCTACCACTTAAAGAAGCAGATGCGATATTAACAAGCGGAATGCGTATGATGTCCTTTATTGGCTTTGTTATGATTGCTGCCGCTGGATTCGGCGCTGTTCTTCGAAAAACAGGACATGTTGAATCTCTGGTGCAAACGAGTGCACATATAATCGGAAATAACAAACCACTCGCTGCATTTCTTATGCTCGTTATTGGACTTCTCGTTACAATGGGAATTGGTTCATCCTTTTCAACCATCCCTATCTTAACAACCATTTTTGTACCTCTTTGCATTCAGCTTGGATTTAGTCCAATGGCCACAATTGCAATTATCGGTACAGCCGGAGCACTAGGTGACGCAGGATCTCCAGCATCGGATAGTACCCTTGGACCAACATCCGGTTTAAATGCTGATGGTCAGCACCATCATATATGGGATACATGTGTACCCACTTTTCTACATTACAATATACCGTTACTTATATTTGGTTTTATTGCCGCAATTACATTATAAAAAGGTGCGTATAAAACGCACCTTTTACTTTTTTATTTTTCCTTTTAATTGTTGAAAAGCTAATTTTCCATTATCTTTGACATAGCTTTCAATTGCCGGTAGTGATGAACCTATCCATTCACACTCTATGCTCCCATTAGGTCCAACAATTTTTAATTTATCTGGTATATGTATATTTAGAAATCTCGCTGACCGAATTAACTCAATAGCAATCTGATCACTTGAGGTTACAATTCCATCTATATACGGATTGTTTTGCAATAATGTAATAAATTGTTTATTTGTATACCCTTGTACACATTCTTCTCGATAAGAGATTCCTTCATCCCAAACAGCGTCTAAAAACCCTGCTATATAATCTTCCATTTCTTCACTTTCTTCTCCCTCACCGAAATATGCAAGAAAGTGACACCCTTTCTCTTTTAATAAAGAAACAGCTCTCTGTCCACTTTCATAATAATTTCCATGTGATTGTTGCTCATCGATCACAACAAACGGAAATGGAATTTCTCCTACACTTTTAAAAACTGCTCTCGTCAAAATAACACCTGCAATGTTATTTTGCTTCAGCATATGTATGTATCTATCTTTATTCTCTATATTACAAATAATGATTTGATAGCCTTCTTTATATGCTATTTCCTCAATACAATGTAGCAAAGTGATGTTTGATTGGTTACATAAATTATCTACAAGTAATGCAATTATCGTTGAATTCTCTTTAAATAGTGGCTTCGCTGCACTGTTTGGCCTATAACGTAATTCTTCAATTGCTTCCTTTACTTGTTTTACTGTGTCCTCATGAACGTATCCTTTTTCATTAATAACTCGTGAAACGGTTGCGACTGAAACACCTGCCAATTTTGCAACATCACGTATAGTTGCCACATCGTCACCCCTTAATATGGTAATAGATTACAATTTTACGGTAACCTAAATTACACTATCCGTCAAGATTAATAACTCATATTTCTGAAAATTGTTACATCATTTAACTAAATGATACTCCAACTGAATTTCATGTAAAATTGGGATATTATCATATCCAATACGTGGAATTTCTTTCTTTATTTTTCGTGCCTCCTCTACCGCATTCACATATAAATTAGTCATTACAAAATTACGTTTTTGGTAAAATCGTAACGCATTCATATTATCATTTGTTGTAATAAGCCAAACCTGTCTGCACCGCTCTTCTTCTGCAACTTGTAATACACAATCCACAAGTTTCGTCCCTATTCCTTTTCTTTCTTCAAAGCTATCTAGCGATACAATTTCACACATATTTCCGGTCACTTCATACGTTATAATTCCGATTATTCTGTCATCTGAGAGCGCAACAAATCCTGGCAACTCTTCTAACCGATGTCCCTTACCACGTGAAACCATCAATGAACTTCCCCAGTTCTTACACATGAACATTCGGATTGTTTCTTTCATCGCTGGCGTAATTTTTTGTATATGCAGCATTTCCTATTTCTCCCCTTTTATATCATTGTGATACAATATAAGTGTATCACATGTAACGGTATTTGGAGGATGAGGTAAAGTATGAAACGTTTTTTTGCAGCATTGTTTACTATACTAGGTGCAATAACTGCCCTTGGGATTTTCTTTACAAATAAAGTGATGTACTTAAAGAAAAAAACAGAGGAAGAAGTACTCGAAAGAGAAACGAAAAAACATTTTCGTATAGAGGATTTTGATGCTCTTCATAAAGAAGAAATTCATATCCCTTCACAATTCGGATACGACCTTCACGGATATTACATTCCTGCTGGTCATTCCAATAAGTTTATGGTTTTTTGCCACGGTGTAACTGTAAATAAAATAAACTCTGTAAAATATGCAAACTTATTCTTAAAAAGGGGATATAATGTCCTCATTTACGATCATCGTCGTCATGGTAAAACTGGCGGAAAAACAACAAGCTATGGATACTATGAAAAGCATGATTTGAAATCCGTAGTTGACTGGCTAAAAAACCGTTTTGGAACCAATATTACACTTGGTATTCATGGTGAATCTATGGGAGCCGCAACAATTCTTCAATACGCAGGACTTGTAGAAGATGGCGCTGATTTCTATATTGCAGATTGTCCTTTCTCTGATTTTCACGGACAATTACAGCACCGTTTAAAGGTTGAATTCCATTTACCAAAATGGCCTTTATTACCTTTAGCAAACGCATTTTTAAAAGTTCGTGACGGTTATACAATTCGTGAAGTTTCACCAATCGACTGTATAAAAAACATTAACAATCCCGTTCTCTTTATTCATAGTAAAGATGACGACTATATTTTAGCTGATATGACAAAAGCGTTATATGAAGCGAAAGAAAATAATAAGCAACTTTATATTGCAGAACACGGTGCACACGCTTGCTCTTATAACGAAAATAAAGAAGAGTACGAAGCAGCCATCGATCAATTTTTAAACACATATGTGAAAGAAACAAAAAACAGGCTTGCATAAGCCTGTTTTTTTATTGCGCTAAAACGTCTGTAACTTGTTCCATATTTTCAGAAATCCATTGCATTGCATCATCTAACGTTGGAAATTCTGTCGTTTGAAATGTTACTTCATCTTGAAGTAACCAAACATCCTTTACCTCTTGCCCTACACCTGCAATGGACCAATGTAACAAACTATATGGATGATTATCATTCAAAAATGATGCCCACGTGCGCTCATTTGCAATGTTTCGTAATGTATGTAATTGTTTATCCATCTCTCGTCACCTTACTCTAGTCAGTTATGAAAACTATTATAACACTCTCTTCTTTCTCAAACAAAGTGCTCTTTTTTCCCCGCTATTTGTGGGCAGTAAAACTCCCACCTCAAAATTCGACTGAAACAAAGAAGTTAGGCGGGAGATTAACTGCCCCTAAAAGCCCGATTGGTTCAAATAATAATTAGTGGGGGATGCCTCCCCCACTAATTAAAGTTTCACTTTATATTGCCAAGCACTTCCCTTGATTATATGATGAAATTAAGCGTTTGGGAAGGAGGGATAACGTTGGCAAAAGTACAAATTAAAGTAAATGATAATGGCTCTTTTCGCGTTACAGGGGACGTGGAATTAATCGACTCACAAGGGAATGTATTCCCAGCAAAACCGGCATTTTCTTTATGCCGTTGTGGTTTATCAAAAAATATGCCTTATTGCGACGCTTCGCATAAAGGTAAATTCGAGTCTGTTGTTAGAGCACCAGAGGCAGAATAATTTTACATGTGACATGCACATTTTTTTGTGCATGTTTTTTCTTTTTAGCAACTCCGTTATATCCCTTCTCCTTACAACATTTCTAATACTTTTATTTCCATTCCAGCCTGCATATATTTTCACACAATTCTTCACATTCGAATATTTTTTACTAGCCTTTTATTTTTTTTGTGCTATAATTTGAGCAAACAGCATCCTTCGGGGTCGGGTGAAATTCCCAACCGGCGGTGATGAAGTGAAAACTTCTAAGTCCGTGACCCGTTTTCAACTCGAAAACGGTGGATCTAGTGAAACTCTAGGGCCGACAGTATAGTCTGGATGGGAGAAGGATATGTTTCTAGTTTTTTATATAGTGAATACACTTTTATTTCAGTATGCATATTTTTAAAGATTCATTTTGATTCTTTATATATGTTTAATTTCCTATACTTATTTTTTATACTGAAATAAAAAGAGACAACTAGCGTTTAAAAATTCGATATTTTGCTAGGTTTTTTCCTTATGCAGAAATATCAATTATCGTTAGGTTTCTTTCCTATGCTTTCGTATTCAAACTATATTTCTAGAAATCACGTCTCCCAAACCCCAAGGATATTAAATCCTTGGGGTTTTTTGATTTTTTTAGGAGAGGTGAAGAAAATGACAGATCAAGAATATATGAGGATTGCCCTGCTGTTAGCAGAAGGAACATCAGGACAAACAAGTCCAAATCCTATGGTTGGTGCTGTTGTTGTAAAAGATGGAAACATCGTTGGTATGGGGGCTCATTTACGAGCTGGTGAAGAACACGCAGAAGTTCATGCCCTTCAAATGGCTGGTCAGAACGCCAAAGACGCTACCGTTTATGTAACACTGGAACCGTGTAGCCACTTTGGAAAAACACCACCTTGTTGTGAATTGCTCATCGAAAAAGGAGTTAAGCGTGTTGTAATTGCTACTCTCGATTGTAATCCGCTCGTTTCTGGTAACGGAAAAAGAAGATTAGAGGAAGCTAGAATTGAAGTAACTACCGGTGTTCTTGAAGCAGAAGCAGTTTTATTAAATCGCTACTTTTTTCACTACATGAAAACGAAACGCCCTTTTGTAACAATCAAAACAGCGATGAGCTTAGATGGAAAAACAGCAACTGTAACTGGTGAAAGTAAGTGGATTACAGGTGAAGAAGCACGTGCTGATGTTCACCAATATCGCCATATACATGATGCAATTCTTGTTGGAGTGAATACAGTTATAGCTGATAATCCTCATTTAACAACAAGAATTCCAAATGGTGGGAAACATCCTATTCGCGTTGTTTTAGATACCCATTTACGAACACCACCATCTTCTCATGTTATAACAGATGGTTTAGCACCGACATGGATTATTGTCGGTAAGGATGTAAAGAAAGAGAAGATATCTTCTTATGAATCTAAAAATATAGCTATATTCCAAATGGAAACGAAGCATATAGAAATCGAGGACCTTCTTTCCTTTCTTGGAGAAAAACAAATTCTTTCTCTATTCGTTGAAGGTGGCCAATCGATTCATGCAAGTTTCTTAAAAACAAACAATTTTAATGAAATTGTAACCTATATAAGCCCGAAATTAATTGGTGGGAAAGATGCTCCTACTTTATTTGGAGGAAATGGTTTTTCAAAATTACAAGATGCGCTTACCTTGAAAATTCAAGAGATGAAACAAATTGGTGATGATATAAAAATCGTTGCGAATGCCCGAAACGAGGTGACAAAATGTTTACAGGAATTGTAGAAGAATTAGGAACGATAGCAAACATGCAACAAAGTGGAGAAGCGATGAAATTAACGATTCATGCAAAGAAAATTTTATCAGATGTTCACTTAGGTGATAGTATCGCGGTTAACGGTATTTGCTTAACTGTAACAAGCTTTACAACTACTTCATTTACAGTTGATGCAATGCCTGAAACGATGCAGTCGACATCACTTCTCATGCTTAAACCGCACTCTAAAGTAAATTTAGAGCGAGCAATGGCTGCAAACGGACGATTCGGTGGACATTTCGTTTCAGGACATATTGATGGCATCGGAACGATTTTAAATAAAAAACAACATTACAATGCCGTCTATTACAAAATAGCAATTTCTGATGAACTGCTGCGCTATTGTTTGCATAAAGGATCCATTGCTGTTGATGGAACGAGTTTAACGATATTTGATATAGACGAATCTTCCATAACGATTTCACTCATCCCGCACACAGTAAGCGAATCTGTCATTGGAGAAAAAAATGCGGGAGATATCGTAAACATTGAGTGTGACATGATTGGTAAATATATCGAACGCTTTATTACTAAACCTACAAAACGAGTAGGTTCAATGACTGAAAGCTTTTTACAAGAAAACGGATTTCTATAAGGGGGAAGCACAATGTTTCATCGTATTGAAGAAGCTCTAGAAGATTTAAAACAAGGTAAAGTCGTTATCGTATGTGATGATGAAAACCGAGAAAATGAAGGCGATTTTATTGCTTTAGCAGAGTACATTACACCAGAAACAATTAATTTTATGATTACACATGGCCGTGGTCTCGTTTGTGTACCGATTACAGCAGGGTACGCAGAACGTCTACAATTAGAACCAATGGTATCTCATAATACAGATTCACATCATACTGCGTTTACAGTGAGCATTGACCATGTTTCTACAACAACAGGGATTAGCGCTCACGAACGTGCAACTACGATACAAGAATTGTTAAACCCCGCATCAAAAGGCGCTGATTTCAATCGACCTGGACATATCTTTCCATTAATTGCGAAAGAAGGCGGTGTCCTGCGTCGTGCAGGTCATACAGAAGCTGCTGTTGATTTAGCGAAGCTATGCGGTGCCGAACCAGCTGGAGTTATTTGCGAGATTATAAATGAGGACGGCACGATGGCACGTGTACCTGATTTAATAGAATGCGCAAAACAATTTGATATAAAAATGATTACAATAGAAGATTTAATTGCTTACCGCCGCCATCATGAAACACTTGTGACGAGAGAGGTGGAAATTACATTACCTACAGATTTCGGTACTTTCCACGCAATTGGCTATTCTAACTCATTAGATACGAAAGAACATATCGCACTTGTAAAAGGTGATATTTCAATAGGTGAACCGGTACTTGTGCGTGTTCATTCTGAATGCTTAACAGGAGATGTATTCGGTTCACATCGCTGCGATTGCGGACCACAACTCCATGCAGCACTTGCTCAAATTGAGCGTGAAGAAAAAGGTGTTCTTCTTTATATGAGACAAGAAGGAAGAGGCATTGGGCTTCTTAATAAGCTTCGTGCTTATAAATTACAAGAAGAAGGATTCGATACTGTAGAAGCAAATGAAAAACTCGGCTTCCCTGCTGATCTTCGTGATTACGGTATCGGAGCACAAATATTAAAAGATTTAGGTTTACAAAGTTTACGATTATTAACGAATAACCCAAGAAAAATTGCTGGCTTACAAGGTTACGATTTAGAAGTAGTCGAGCGTGTACCGTTGCAAATGCCAGCAAAAGAAGAGAATAAATCGTATTTACAAACGAAAGTAAACAAATTAGGACACTTACTAAACTTTTAATTAAAGGAGAGATTTATTATGGTATTCGAAGGTCATTTAGTTGGTACAGGATTAAAAGTTGGAGTTGTTGTTGGACGTTTTAACGAATTTATTACAAGTAAGTTACTTGGCGGCGCTTTAGACGGATTAAAGCGTCACGGTGTAGAAGAAAATGATATTGATGTTGCTTGGGTTCCTGGTGCATTTGAAATTCCTTTAATCGCTAAAAAGATGGCTAGTAGCGGAAAGTATGATGCTGTTATTACATTAGGTACTGTAATCCGAGGTGCTACAACTCACTACGATTACGTTTGTAATGAAGTAGCAAAAGGTGTTGCGTCTTTATCACTACAAATGGACATCCCAGTTATTTTCGGCGTATTAACGACAGAAACAATTGAACAAGCGATTGAACGCGCAGGTACGAAAGCTGGTAATAAAGGATATGAATCAGCTGTTGCTGCAATTGAAATGGCTCACTTATCAAAACAATGGACATAAAAAAAGAGGCTGCGGCCTCTTTTTATTTTTTCACCTTTTTTTGTACATCTTTTATTAATTCATTCATCGTTTTTCCTTCTGTTTTTATATGAAGAGCTTGTGCTGTTCTCCATACATTCTCTCTTTTTTTCGCTTCTTCTATAATAGTAATTTCTTTTCTAACTTCCTTTAAATCTTTTCCTTCCGTTTTCAATCCAAAATGTTCAGCTTTCGTTCGAAAGTGTTGTTCGATTCTTTGTTGCATCTCTTTTTGTTCAGGATTTTCAGCAGCCTTAACTGGATCAGAACTTATTGCTTTTATTAAAATTAAACAAGTCATAATCGCTAATATGTATTTGTACATGTAAAATCCTCCAACCCAATATAAATTACATATTTACTATGTACAACTAGGGCTTGGAAAATTCGTCCACAAAAATTCTTTTTTTCGCTCAAAAACCAATAATATCAAGCGTTCACAACTATTTATTACATTTTATTTACAAAAAAAGCAAACCCTTTTACAAGTTTGCTTTTTCATCTATCTTATAATGCACATTCTTCAATCTCAAATCCTAAATCTGCAATCATACCCCAGTCCGCAGTCGGCTCTTGTCCAGCTGTCGTTAAGTAGTCCCCGACAAAAATAGAATTTGCTGCAAATAAACCGATTGGCTGTACAGAACGTAAATTGATTTCACGTCCTCCAGAAATACGAATTTCTTTTGTTGGGTTTACAAAACGCATCATTGCCAGTACTTTTAAACATTCTACTGGCGTTAACTCTTTTTGCCCTTCAAGAGGTGTCCCCTTTACAGCAACAAGGAAATTACAAGGGATAGAATCTGCATCTATACGTTGTAATTCAAATGCAATTTCAGCACGCTCTTCAATTGTTTCTCCCATGCCAAAAATCGCTCCAGAGCATGGAGAAATACCAGCTTGTTTTGCTTTTTGAACTGTATCAACACGATCATCATACGTATGAGTTGAACAAATACTATCGTAATTATTTTCATGTGTATTTAAGTTGTGGTTATAACGGTGCACGCCTGCTTCCGCTAAACGTCCTGCTTGATCTTCATTTAAGAAACCTAAACAACAACAAATCTTCAAGTCTGTCGTTTCACGAATTTCCTTAACTGCTCCAATTACGTGATTTACCTCTTTATCCGTCGGACGACGACCAGACGCTACAATACAATATGTACCTGCTTTACGGCGTATTGCTTCATGTGCCCCTTCTACAATCTTTTCCTGCGTTAACCATGCATATTTATCAATCGGTGCTTCTGAAATAATAGACTGTGAGCAATATCCACAATCTTCAGGACATAATCCAGATTTCGTATTAATAATCATATTCAATTTTACTTTCTTACCAAAGTGATGATGACGAATGATGTAAGCTGCATTCATAATTTCTAGAACTTCTGTATCATCAGCTTCTAATATCGCTATTGCATCTTCTTTCGTAATCATCTTCTCTTCCACTACGTCGTATGCAAGTTTTTTCCAATCCCTTTTTGTTTGTACTTGTTTCATTTCATCTCTTCCCCTCTTTTGTTATATGCATAAATAAAGCATGATACGTTGCCATTATCCCTTCATTTCCCGTGAAGTCTCTTTCGTATATGCGTAGCATCGCACGAAAGAGTGAGGGACTTTGACAATATGATCCTTCATTGCTATTAGTCGCTCCTACTTTTCGAATAGAATGTAGAAATTCCTTAACTTCTGTAAAACTCTCTATGTAACATGTTTCAGAAACATGCACATCCCCTGTTTCTATCTTGCATATATGAAGCAACTGATCTTTCGAATAAAAACGTTGACCAATCGATGTTTCATTTTTTATATTTCTTTCTTCTTTCGCACGTTGGAACGAAGCATGCAATTCTTGAAATGTTTCATGTCCAAACGTTGAAAAGAGTAATATCCCATCTATAGACAAATGTTGAAATAAATTTCTTAATACTTGTTGTAAATTATTTAACCATTGAAATGTAGCATTTGAAATAATGACATCATATGATTCTTCTAATCGTAATCGCTCAATATCTTCACAGTGAAACGTTACATTTTTTACATTTTGTCTAGTTTGCGCAATTGCAATCATACTTTCAGCAAAATCAACTGCTGTAATATGTGCTTTCGGAAATAACTTTGATAATTGCTCTGTTACATACCCCGTCCCGCACCCCAGTTCTAAAATACGTATTGATGCCGTTTCACTATATCGTTCCTTTAAGATTGAAAGTAATGAATGTGCCATCTTTTTTTGTACATTTGCATATCGATCGTAAGATACGGCTGCCCCATTAAACCGTTTTTGTAGTAACGTTTTGTTGATCATGTCGTATCCCCTCTATAAATTGAATTATCTCATTTGCGCAATATTCAAAATTCGTCACACATAACGCATGCCCTGCATCACTTACTACTTTCAGCTCGCTGCTGCTATTCTCCGTCATACTACGTGCCGCAGACAATGGGCATATTACATCCTGTTCTCCGTGAATAAGTAGTATAGGTACTTTAATTTCTTTTAGTTCTTCTCTCATATCTGTTTCTATTAAATAATCCAAACCTAGTTGTAAAGACTGAATAGAATCACCTTTAAAACGGTCTACAATGTCTTCAAAGTTTTTATTCTCTTTTAGCTCATCTTTCGTAAACATATTTTCATAAAACCGCTTGAGCGTATCTTCTTTCCTTCTCGCCAAATTCCTTTTCAGCCGTTCTACATGCAAAGCATTCCATCCGTTACTGTAGTCGCTCGTATTTGTAAATTTAGCAGTACCACCAATTAATACGATGCCTTTTGCCTGAATCTTTTTATAAGCTTCAACTGCTGCTAACGCTCCTAGTGACCATCCAACTAAAATTACGTTGTCATTATGCGCTACATCTACAATTCGTTCCGCAAATTCACTTCGTTCTTTCACATTACGCCAATCTATGCTTTGAACAGGGTATCCTTTAAAATACGGAAATACTAAATCCCAAATATTCTCTTCCATTCCCCATCCTGGGATAAAAATAATCTTTAGCTCGTTCATACGAAAATCTCCTCTTCTTTCGCAATGTGAATAATTCGATCAATAGCCCATTTTAAATCATCTATTGTATGTTGCGATGTAACTGCAAAGCGAATTCGAGAGCTATGAACCGGCACAGTTGGCGGACGAATTGCAATAGCCGCAATCCCTGCCTCTTGCAACCTTTTACTAAATCGTAAAGCATGTTCATTTGAACCGACTACAATCGGTACAATATGAGTTGAACTATTCCCAATATCAAAACCAGCATCCCTTAATTTAGTTCTGAAGTATTCTCCGTTTGCTATAAGGTTCTCTCTTCTTTCGTTATCTTCTTTTACAATTTCAATTGCTTTTTGCACTGCTCCTAACGTACTTGGTGGTAAAGCTGTAGTAAAAATAAAGCTTCTCATCATATTTTGTAAATACTCTATATAAATTTCATCACCTGTCAAATACGCACCATAACACCCTAAAGCCTTGCTAAACGTCCCCATATGTATATCAATTTTTTGAGCAAGATTTTTTTCTATATGAGATAACCCAGCTCCGCCGATTCCATATATTCCACTCGCATGTGCTTCATCGACTATAATGATTGCCCCGTATTTCTCTTTCAGCTGTACTAAATCTCTCAAATAAGCAGTATCACCATCCATACTAAAAATGGTATCAGTTACGATTAATTTCCGCTTTTCAGGTGACGCTGTTTTCAACAGCTTCTCTAAATGATCCAAATCATTATGACGATACCTTTTATGCTCTGCCCCGCTTAATATGATTCCATCAACAATACTTGCGTGATTTAACTTATCACTAAAAACAATATCGTGCCGAGAGGCTAAAGAAGATATGGCACCTATATTTGCCGTATACCCACTATTTACAATTAAAGCTCTTTCAGTACCTTTCCAGTCACATATGCTTCTCTCAACCTCTTCATATAATGGATGATTTCCTACAACGAGACGAGAGGCAGTCGCTCCAGTTCCACATCTTTTTGTACAGGCAATAGCAGCTTCTTTTAACCTTTCATCTCCAGCTAACCCTAAATAATTATTTGACGCTAAATTTAACATCCTTTTTTTATCTCGAATAAGCCAAGTCTCTTCTGCCTTCTCTGTTACATATAAATTTCGATACTGCCCTTGCTCATGTAATTGTTGTAATTTAGATTGAAGATGCGCCCGCCACGTTTGATTCATTTTGGATAAACTCCTCTAATTTTGAAATCATAATATATTCTTTTGCAGATTCCAATACTTCTTCTTTCGTAAACTCACCTTCAAAGAATGGTAATAATCCTAAAACTGGTACCCCGCTCAGCTCTTCAATCATCTCTTTATTTTCTTGCACTCTTTCCATTTCACATTCTTTGCAACCTGATAAAATGACACCCGCTACGGTTAAGCCATGCGCCTTTGCGTAAGCAATCGTTAACACTGTATGATTTACTGTTCCTAATGTAGGACGAGCTACTACAATAAGAGGCAACTGTAATTCTGTTGCAAAATCTATTACTAAAGCATCTTCTGTATATGGGACAGCAAGCCCACCTGCTCCTTCTACAAATAAGCTATTAAACTCTTTTAATAGTTCATTATAGTAATCAGTAATTTCTTTTAACTTTACTACTCTTCCAGCTCTTTTCATGGCAAGTCTCGGAGCAAGTGGTTCTTCAATAGAATAAGGGCAAATTTCATTTTCTTGTGTCGGTACACCTGATAGTACTTTTAACCTTGCCGCATCTCCCTCAGGGTTTGATGCAACATGCCCACTTTGTAACGGTTTATATACCCCTACGTTATATCCTAATTCTCTAAATACACCTGCTATAGCACCTGCAACTACTGTTTTTCCAACTTCAGTATCAGTTGCTGTTATGAAAAAACCACTCATTATTCTCCCTCCGTAACATCTGAGATTGCCTTATATAAAATGCGTAACATATCATCAATCTCTTCAAAAGTAGAAGCAAGTGGTGGCATAAATACAATCGTGTTACCTAGCGGTCGTAAAATCATACCCAGCTCTCTTGAGCGTTTACATACTTGAACACCAACTCTTTCTGTCCAGTCAAACGCTTCTTTCGTTTCCTTATTCTTCACAAGCTCAATACCAACCATTAATCCGCACTGACGAATATCACCTACATGTTTATACACAAAGAGCTTTTCTAATTGCGCTGTCACATAATCCGTTTTACGTGCCACTTCTTCTATTAAATTTGTTTTTTCATATAGTTCTAGATTCGCGATTGCTACGGCACACCCTAACGGATTACCTGTGTAGCTATGTCCATGGAAAAATGTTTTTTGTTCTTCATATTCTCCTAAGAAGGCATTATATATTTCATCTGTCGTTACCGTAACTGCAATTGGTAAATATCCACCTGTTAAACCTTTCCCAGCAGTTAAAATGTCTGGCGTCACATTTTCATGTTCACACGCAAACATTTTCCCTGTACGCCCAAATCCAGTCGCTACCTCATCTGTAATAAATAATACATTGTACTTTGTACATAAATCGCGCAGTCCTTTTAAATATCCTTTTGGCATTGTAATCATTCCGCCAGCACCTTGCATTAATGGCTCTACAATGATGGCAGCTACTTCTTCATGCTTTTCTTTCAACAATTCTTCCATTTCTTCTAAATGGCTTTTTACAATTTCCTCCTTATTATTTCCGTAAGGAGAACGATATGTATATGGATACGGCATTTTAATCGCATCAAATAAGAGCGAACTATACACTTGGTGAAACAAGTCTATTGCTCCTACTGAAACAGCTCCAATTGTATCACCGTGATATGCTTCTTTTAATGTAACGAATCTTTGTTTCTTTGTTTTCCCTTTATGCTGCCAATATTGGAAAGCCATCTTAATTGCAATTTCAACAGCGGTAGAACCTGAATCAGAATAGAATACCTTCTTCAATCCATCTGGTACAACCTCAATAATTTTTTCTGCTAATAAAATAGATGGAACGTTAGCAAGTCCTAACATAGTAGAATGAGCAATTTTATTTAATTGCTCACGAATTGCTTCATCTAATTCCGGTACTTGATGTCCGTGAACATTTAACCATATAGATGAAACACCATCCCAATATTCATTACCATTTACATCGTATAGTTTTCTTCCCTCTCCACGTTCAATAATGACAGGATCTTCTTCTAAATAATCTTTCATTTGTGTAAATGGGTGCCATACGTAAGCTTTATTTTTCTCTGCTAATTCTTCATATGTATAAGATGATTTTTCAATCGTTCTACTATTTATTGTCACAATTGTCACCCCTAATGTTAACTTGTTTATAAATATAGTTAACATTAAATCCGAATGACTGTCAATTATTTTAAAATCAAATAGTTCTTAAAAAAGAACAACTTATCATACGATAAGTTGTTCTACTTTCCATGCTGTATCTTTCCAATTTCTAAAATAATTTCTTCATCTTTTTTCCCCTCTGTATCAATTCCAAGTTGCTTAGCGTGCTCAATTAATAAATCATGACGCTTCTCAAATCTAGCGGTATTTACTTCTTTCGTAACCTCTTCTTTTGTTTTCCCCTCAGTAGAAACTCCTAGTTTTTCTGCTGCTTTTTCCATTGATTTCTTCTCTTCTATTTCTTTTACTTTCTTCACTTCTGACTGTTGTATTTGCTTTTGTTTCAACTGCTCTGATTCAGCCGCAAAAGCTGTGTAAATTCCAGCACTTCCTCCAATAACTAATAAAGTGGTAAAAAGAATTATTTTTTTCTTCACTCTTTCCTCCCCCTTTCAAATTCATTATAACGTACATTTTTACAGCGTTAAAAACAATTATCCTTTATTTCCCTAAAAAAAACATTTAATATTTTTATTGACATGTAAGATGAAAATATGATAAAAATTTAACTAACATCATATGAATCGGCGTTGATAGGATTTAGTAGTATTTCGATTTCTGATTTCAGAGAGCTGGTGGTCGGTGCGAACCAGTACAGAGCGAATTATGAATTACCCCCTGGAGCTTCTTTTACGAAACGTGAGGAGTAGTGAAAGACGGTTATAGACCGTTATGTCTAAAGAGTGGTGAAACGACACTGTTTCACAATTTAGGGTGGTACCGCGAATTTTTCGTCCCTGCATATATTGCAGGGGCGTTTTTTATTTTATAAGCGCATATCATATGACCCTTTATTTTGTGACGCATTCATTTCACAAGCTAGGGTGGTACCGCGATTTCTTCGTCCCTGCATAATTATATGCAGGGACGTTTTTTTTATCCAATCATTTCCGTATCATATAGAAGGACTAACAATTACCGGTAATTTGTCACAAAATTCTAAATTTTAGAAGGAAATATACAATATTGGCGAATTTTATATAAAAAAGAGCTATTTTACATTACTTAGGAGGGGAAAACAATGGTTTCAAAAATTGAGTCTGTTCTTTTAACAATTTTTATCTTTTTCTGTATTGGTTTTAGTGTTATTCAATTAGAAGTTTCACCACACATCCCAATTTTATTTGGTATCGTTCTTTTACTAGCATTTGGATTCCTGAAGAGAATCTCTTGGTCTACTATGGAGAAAGGGATGATTAGTAGTATTTCAGCTGGTATTCCATCTATATTTATTTTCTTACTTGTAGGCGTATTAATTAGCGTTTGGATCGCAGCTGGAACTATTCCGACTTTAATGGTATACGGCTTCCAGCTTGTATCTCCAAAAATTTTCGTTCCAACTGTTTTTGTTGTTTGTGCAATTGTTGGAACGAGTATCGGTAGTGCTTTTACAACTGCTGCAACTGTAGGACTTGCTTTTATGGGAATGGGTACTGCCCTTGGATACGATCCAGCTCTTATTGCTGGTGCAATTATTTCTGGTGCATTCTTCGGAGATAAAATGTCTCCTTTATCTGATACAACAAACTTAGCGCCTGCTGTAACGGGTGTAGATTTATTTGAACATATTCGTAACATGCTTTGGACAACAGTTCCAGCTTTCATTATTGCTTTTATCGCATTTTTCATTTTAGGAAGCGGATCTGGTGGAAACGTTGATTTCTCAGCATTTATTAACACACTAGAAAAAAATGCAACGATTTCTATCGTTACGCTGATTCCTATTTTATTACTGTTCCTATTCGCATTTAAAAAGGTACCCGCAGTTCCAACATTACTTGCAGGAATTGTGGTAGGGATTATTATTCTCTTTATTTTTAAACCGAGCACTTCTTTAGCTGATTTAATGAAAATTATGCAAGACGGTTACGTTTCTAAAACTGGTATCAAAGACATTGATAGCTTATTATCTCGCGGTGGCCTGCAAAGTATGATGATGTCAATCGCTCTTATTTTCCTAGCTCTTTGTATGGGAGGATTATTACAAGGAATGGGTATTATAGCGCAGCTGATGAATATTATCTCTAGCTTCGTAAAAACTAGCACACGCTTAATTATTTCTACTGCTTCAACTGCAATTGGTGTAAACTTCTTACTCGGTGAGCAGTACTTATCCATCGTTTTAACAGGACAAGCATTTGCTAATAAATACGATGAAGTCGGTTTAGAACGTCGTAATTTATCACGAGTATTAGAAGATGCTGGTACAGTAATTAATCCACTCGTACCATGGGGTGTAAGTGGCGTATTCTTAACAAACGTTCTTAGCGTTCCAACATTCGATTACCTGCCATACGCAATCTTCTGTTTAGCATGTCCAGTCGTAACCATTATCGTCGGCTTTACTGGATTCGGTCTTTCATGGAAAAAAGAAAAAGCAGTACCAGTTTCATAATATAACAAAAAGGATTACCAAATCGGTAATCCTTTTTATATTTCTCGACTATCTATTCGCTTTCTTTCTTCTAAATAACATAAGTAATCCCGCTCCAACAAACGCAAGACCAGCTCCAATTGTAGAAGCAATACTTGCACCTGTTTTCGGTAAATCACGTTCATCTTTTTCAGCTTCTTTATTTTCACTTACAGTTGTTGTTGTTTCTTTTGTATTTTGATCATCTGTTGTAGTTTGTCCAGATCCGGTATTATTTCCATCTTGCTTTGGTTCATTACCATTATTACCTTCTTCTGTTGGTGGTGTTGGGTTTTCTCCATTACCTGTTGGCGGTGTCGTCGGGTTCTCTCCATCACCTTTCGGTGGTGTCGTTGGGTTTTCTCCATCACCTTTTGGTGGTATTGTTGGGTTTCCTCCACCATCGTTCTTCTTCGTTATATCAATTGCATATTTAGCAAATTCATTTTCAGATGGTCCAACATATGATATGTTCCCATCTTTCTTTATATACTTTTGTGCATTTGGTGAAGAATCAAATGTTGTATTTAATTTATCTGCAACAATCGGTTTAAACGTCCAATTTTGATCAGCTACTGGATCAATATCTTTTATTTTTTGCATATACTTCACAATGATTTGACGTGTTTCATCTTGTGATTGGTATACAACTTCCCCTTTACTTACACCCGGGAACGTTTGACTACTTCCACGATAGTTATTTGTAGCGACGATGAACTCTTGATCATCAGCTACTGGCTTACCTTCATATGTCATATTTACAATACGATTCGTATTTGCATTTACAACTTTTCCATCTTTATCGTATTTCGCCGGTTGTGTTACATCAATTTCATATTTTAAACCATCTATAATATCAAAGTTATATGTAGGATAGCCTATATTTACTAACGGCTGTTCTTCTGTTTTCTTTGGATCAATTTTATTAAACTGACCTGCAGACATTTCAAGCCATTCTTTCACTTGTGCCCCATTTACTTTTACAGCATATAACGTATTTGGATATACGTATAAATCTGCAACGTTTTTAATCGCTAACGTTCCAGCTGGAATATCCGTATAATATGTTGCACCGTTTCGGCCACCTGCTTTAAATGGTGCACCTGCAGATAAAACCGGAATATCTTTAATCTTTTCGTATTCTGGTTTTTTAAGTTCTTGTTCTACATACCATTTTTGCGCATTTGTCACAATTTGTACAGAAGGATCATCTTGTACTAATGAAAAATAACTATTAATTGGTGCTTTCGTTGTACCTACAGGTGTATTTACATATTCGATTGTCTTTTCATGTTCATCTTTAATTTCATTAACTAATTTTTGATCCGACTGTACTAACGGATTACCTTTACTATCAGCAATCTTACGAAGTGCTGGCTTAGGTTGATCCTTTTTTTGTACTTCCCATTTTCCGTTTACCTTTTTCAATTGCATATCAATAATACCTAAGTTACTGCCAAAAACGCCAGGCATTACAACTGGAACACCATTAAATATATCCTGCACTTCAGTATGTGAATGTCCCATTAATACTGCATCTACGTCAGGAACCTCTGTTAAATAATACGACGCGTTTTCCATACCAACGTTGTATCCACTTTTATCAACACCGGAATGAGCTAGTGCAACGATAACATCTGCACCTTCTGCTTTCATTTTTGGTACCATTTTCTTCGCTGTTTCAACTATATCTTTCGCTTTAACTTGTCCTTCTAAATTCGCTTTATCCCAATTCATAATTTGTGGTGGAACAAATCCCATTACACCAATTTTCACTATTTGTTTTTGGCCTGCTTCATCCACTACTTCTTTCTCTAAAATATGATATGGTCTATCAAAGTAATGCTCGTCATTCTCATCATTACCATCATGGTCATCTCTGTAGACATTCGAGTTAATAACCGGAATTTTTGTTTTACTAGTCACTTCCTTTAAATAATCTAAACCATAGTTAAATTCATGATTCCCAAGAGAGATGACGTCATACTTCATTAAATTCATTACACGATATAATGGATGTGTATAACTAGGATCCACACGATTCTTCTGATCTTTTATTTTATTTGCTACATAATCTCCAAGCGGTGTCCCTTGTAATGCATCCCCATCATCAAATAGGACAGAGTTCTTCACTTCTTCACGTGCTTTATTAACGAGTGTTGCAGTTTGCACGAGGCCTACTTTATTATCTGTTTTCGTTTGATAATAATCGTAATTCATTAAGTTAACGTGAATATCCGATGTTTCTAGAATTCGTAACTTAACTGTACTCTCCCCAGTGTTCTCATCTGCATGAGCTGTTGTTGGCATTACTTGCGGTGCTATAACACCAATCGCAAGAGTTGCTCCAGCTAGCATTTTTTTTGACTTTTTCACAAAAAATCCCCCTTATACAATTACCAGAAATAATGAAATGAATCCCTATCTGTCTCTAACCACATACCTTTTTTCTTCTATTAGAGACACAATTTTCATTTCACCCTGCGCTAACGAGTAGTCCCCTTAAACGCCCGATTGATGAAGACTAACAATTAATAGGAAATAAAGCTCCCACTAATTAAAGTTTCACCTTATCTGACATTATCATATATAAAGTTCTTTCCTATCGTCAATATTTTTTGACAAACTTCAACAAATTTTCTGTAAAGTTATTATAAACTTTTCATAAACATATAATATGCCCTTACATTGCTAATACTGCTGAATATGATACAATTACCAATTACAAGGAGGATGAATTTATGAAAAAAGTCATCTTAACAATTGTTTGTCTCCTCCTTCTGATCATTTCTTATTCTTATTTTGAAAAGAACGACGAGACAAAACAAAATGAATCTGAAGAAAAAACAGAAAAAACATCTGCCCCAAATTGGATTGATAAGCAAACAAACGAATCTTTTTATCATCTTGTATTAGGTGATTCACTCGCTAAAGGATATGGATCGACACAAGGTGGATTTGCTGAATTAGCTTCTAAGCAAATAGAAGCACAAATTCATAAACCAATTACAGTAGAAAACCTTGGGGTAAACGGTCTTACAACAGATCGTCTCGCTAAAAAAGTTCAATCAGAAGATGTAAAGGAAAAAATTAGAGCAGCAAATATAATTACAATTAATATTGGAGGAAATAATTTATTTCGTTTAAATCGTGATGTCGGTGTTATAGATGATATAAAAATGTTAAATAAAGAAAAAGCCCATTTTGAAGCGGATGTAAAAAATATTGTAAAGACAGTCCGAGATCAAAATCCGAATGCTTTACTCATTCTTTCTGAACTCTATAACCCGTTACAACTCGATGACTCCATCGCAAGTTATGCAGATATGTTTTTAGATGGCTGGAATGAATCTGTTTATTCCATTGCAAAAGTGAATCAACCATCTATCGTTTTGCCAATTCGTAAATTAATATCGAATGATAAAAAAGAATTGCTCTTTGACCAAGTACACCCAAATGATAAAGGCTATACGATTATTGCCGATTCATTTACAAAAAAAGTATTGGCCTACAAATATTAAAATTCCCATGAAACAATTCTATTTTTATAACATGTCTTTTTTGTTACAATGAGAGTGGAAGGGGGCCTTTATATGGAATCACGCGAGTGGGAACGTATTGTTGATCATCTTCTTTCGCTAGTGCCTCTTTTTTATCGCAAATTTATGCTTCCTGGAGAATTCTCTTCTCAAAGACATATGCCGCCATCACATACACAAGTATTACTGCTTTTGCATGAAAACGGCACATTAGCAGTTTCCGAAATCGGCAAGCGGCTAGCGATTTCACGGCCTAACATGACACCTCTATTAAACAAACTTATTCAAGAAGAACTAATAGAGCGTCATTATAGCGAAAAAGATCGACGGGTCATTTTAATTTCTCTAACAGCTGAAGGGAAATTATTAGTAAATCAGTATCAGCAATTCATTTTAGACAAACTAAAAGAAAATTTCCAAACATTATCTGAGGAAGAGCGCGAAAAGCTCATTCATTCTCTTCAAACCATTCAAAATTTAATTTTGAAAACAAACGTATAAAGCTGCTTCTAAATAGAAGCAGCTTTATGATTCGTAATAATTACCATAGTACACATTGGAATATGGCCATGTTGTTAAATATGGTTTTTTTTCCTGTGTAGGCTGTTGTTGTGGTAATTGTGGTAATTGTGGTATTTGCTGTAATTGTTGTTGCCGATATAATTCGTATTGTCTACTCGTATTATAAACCGGATAATAATTTACATATGGATATACTTGAGGTACGTAATAATAATACATTATCCTCTCCTCCTTTTTCTTAAACATATTCAAAGGAGAAAATGAATGTGACATTGTTTATAATTGTACAAGTGGTTCTCTCACTCGTTTCTTCCTTTTCTTCAAGCGTAACTTACGGTTCTTTTCGTATAAATAATACACAACGAAATATGAAATGAGACCAAACACAACTCCTAAAATCGTCATTCCAATTAATACATACACTTCACTTTGTAATAAGCTCTTTAATATCGTAAAAATGTGACTTGAAAACAAGTCCGATATCGTAAATGGTTCATGATGAATTTTCTGTACATGAAATGGATAAATCATTTTTCCTAGCGCATACGCAAGCGGAAATAAAAATACTGGGAGAAACGATATTTTCCCAATAATATTGCCAATAACTGCCGCAGGAAAAGATCCCTTTGCTAACCTGACGATTGGATAAAATATTACATATACGAGCGATGCCGTATAAATGACTAACATTTCTAAGCCGAATCCTATAGCAAACCCTAACGATACTTTCTTTGCGCCTTCTGGCGATCGAAGCAACTTATAATATTGAAACTTTAATATTCTCCACATCCGCTGAAAAAACGAATATGTTTTCTTAGTTGTTTTCACCCTCATCATCTCTTTAACTATATTTTTATATGTAGTATGTCCTTACACACTCTGAAAAACAAATTTAGTTTTCTCTTTTATTATAAATGATATCGAAATGGTTAACTAAATATACATATGACATTTCACTATAAAAAAATACGTGTATCAACTTATTTCTACGCTGAAACCAAAAAAGCACTTGTTGCCTTTAATCGACAATCAAGTACTTTCAGTTCATATTGTTTTTAATTTGCACTAGATTTTATCTTAACCTTAAAACTTGTATATCTTGACAATTAATATCCATTTTCTTTTCTGTTCACTTCAAATATATTTTGCTCTGGCTGTATTAGTATTTATGTTTTTATAGCTGTACAGTAACAGACACTTAAAAAACATGATTGCATAAACTACCCCTTTAAAGCTAATATCTCTTCTCTATTATAGTCAATCATTACTAAAAAGTACTCGTCAAAATTCTCAAATCTATCTATTTCTTCACCCGCAAACCAAATTATTTCTCCTGGTCTAGAAGAATTAGGTAAACATAAAACAAATAAATCCCTATCAAATTCCGAAACTGCTATTGGTAATAGCTCCTGCCTTAAAACACCGCTTTCTTCTAAAACAACATCATCTATAGCTTCTAATAGTACCTGAGCATAATCCATTATAGCTGATTCCTTTAATTGCTCCGTACCAAATAAATCCACCGTTTGATAAAAAACTGCCCATCCATTGGCATATTGAAGAAATTCTCTATACATTAAATCAAGTTTATATCCCAATTCTTGTTCAATAATGCGAATAGATTTTTCATTTGCTCCCACCTCCGGAAAATGGTGTGGCCATATTTTTTCTACATCTTGTTTCATTAGCTCCTGCTTCACTAAAATCATTGTAGCTATCTTATCTTTCCAATTATTCATCGTCTACTCCTCCTCTACAAACTTAAATTTTGTAGGTTTATAACCAATTGAATATTTATTAGCCTGTCTACCTATGCTCATATTAACTTTTGGGTAAAGGTCTAACCAACTATGAGGATCCGGTTTCCCCATCCAAGTTGTATCAGGAACATGACCAACATATCCTTTGTATGTTTCTCCATTATCAGCAGCTCGCTTACCTTCTAGTCTTGCCGCACGTAAGTCTTCTTTTCTTAATTTACCTTTAGTTGATACCTTTCCTGTTGGCGATAAAGCACTAGCTTCAACCGTACCCTATGTTTTAACCTTAAAATAAAAAGCACTTGTTGTCTTTAATCGACACCCAGTGCTTTAAGTTCATCTGTTTTTAAATAGTATAGATTTTCAAGTTTTGTAGTAACAGTTTGACAGCCTTTATATGTCATGACAACTACTACGTTAAAACTTACGATTTTGTATGAGTTCATTAGTTTTATATCCATTCCATGTGTTT
The DNA here is from genome assembly GCF_002975115.1 of Bacillus sp. MYb78. Lineage (NCBI taxonomy): Bacteria > Bacillati > Bacillota > Bacilli > Caryophanales > Bacillaceae > Bacillus > Bacillus sp. MYb78. The sequence goes on along the minus strand of NZ_PCOB01000006.1, from coordinate 106,995 downwards.
ATATTCATCATCCAGTAAAATGTCATCTCGCCTAAGCTCGTACTTCGTTTTTCTATTCTATCATTGCACAAAGTACTCCATGATGGTACAACCATCATGGAGTATGTACTTTTTAATAGCTTATTCTTTCCACTCCAATAATAAATTCTTTTCTGTTACTTGGCCTTATGTACTTATATATCCTTTCAACTTTAAACATTAGATGCTCTTAATTACCTCATTAACAGATTCACTAAACATATCTGGGTCTTCATTTTTTATATCAATCAATAATTCTTTAATACTAATCGTAATTGATGGATCAAATCCCGAAAGTACTTTTCCATATGCTAATCTTACTTGAGGATGATTAAGAATTCTATAATGTAAAATTTCTACCCATTCTTGAGCTGAGCTAATCATCTTTGGAAAAGCTTTAGCAATACATACAAGTCCTTCTTCTATGTTATTTTTATATAAGCTCTCTATTCCATAAATCAAATCAAACATAACATCAAATTGCTCAGTCTCATCATCCAGAACTAAACATAAATCTGTAATAACAGAGACGTCGTTATACGCTATTACTTCCATTAATGACTCATTAAAATCTCGTATCTCATTCTCCCTTTCTAATAAACGATTATCGTATAATCTTTTTAAATGACTCTTTATATCCAAAGATAATCGTCCTTTCCATGTTTTATTTATCAAATAAATGTGGATAAAGCTCTTTGTTTCTTTTTATAACTCCTCGTAAACCTTCTCTTATCTCAGCAGTATATAAACCATCTTTTATATACATTCTTCGAGCATCCAAACTAGTATGAGCTAAAGTTTAAATACTCCTTTGATTTTATCTTGATAGACCATATACATTTCACGATATCTCCACCAGTTTCTTCATTTTAAAATGTTTCTTTTATCGTAATTCATTTATTTTCTTGCATAACTTAATCCTCTCGAACTAAATAGTTTTTATTCTTATCTTCCCAGTATCTATACTTATAGAGTACTTGTTCATCAAATCGCTGTAAATAACCTTCCCACTTATTCGGAATATATTCTTCAAAAGATATTGATTCCGGATAAGTGGAATAAAAAATTAAACGATCAAAATCTATGAAGAAACATTGATTATAATCATAATAGGCTTCTTCTCTATTAGTTCTTAGTTCCCTTAAAAATTCTAACCTAATATCTTCTGTAAATCTTTCATATTTTTCTATTCTTTCTAAAAAATTAGCTATTGTAGTCTCATTTAAAATACGAATGCCTTTTCTTTCTTCTCGATATTCACTAGGAGCGTACCCAGCTTGATCATAATCTAAATACCATAAATCCGGTTCAGTTATATACCAACTATCGACTAATGGGGGGAGGTAATTCTTATGCAACACCTTGAAATACATATTTCCCAATGCATTGTCGTCATATTTGAATATTAATTTAAGATCATAAGTTTTTATGTGAAACTTTTTAGATTACTAAAAAACCTTGAAAGACATATAGCCAATCAAGGTTTCAATAGAATTTTACCCAATTCCATAGTATAGATTATTGATTCTTTTATTTTCTTAAAATATATACTTATATGCATAAAGTTTTATGCTAGTAGATATATAGCTGTACTAATCACTAAAATACCTTCTTAAAAATCTACTTTTTCTCCCGAATCAGTATAAACAAAATACTTTTTATTATTTTCATTTAGTAAAGTAATATCTGTGCCAATTGGCATATTAAAAATATTCATTACCGCTGGTTCTATTTCAATAATAGTTCCCCAATCACAAACTGACATATTTGATGCATCAGCAAGATATTCATCTGTATCTATTTCTGACAAAAATCTCCATCCATTATCGATAGCATTAACTGGTTGTTCTTTAATACACCATTTCACATTCCCTTTATTTTGTAAAATATTCTTAGATACAACGCTACCACCTAATCCACTACTCTTTTTCAAACAATCATCTCCAAAACTTTTTTCATATCATCTGTTCCACGTTCTTCAATTAAATCCCTTAATGAATATCCATATTTATTTTCATCATTAATATTCGGTCGTTTTCCCAAACATTTTACTATTAAATCATTTCCCTCCTTTGTTCTTTTTTTTAATACTTCTTGACATAAAGACCATATTGCAGAATTACCAAATTTTTTATCTTTTAAATTCAAATCTACCCCCATATCAACCAGCCTACAAGCTACTTCAACCGCACCTGGACAATTAATATTTGCTGCTAAATAGTGAAACTCATTACAGTCATCATTAGAAATTATATTAACCTTTGCACCATTATCCAATAGAAAGTTTGCTATATCAAACTTTCTACTAATTAATGATTTTTCAAGTAAACTAATACCATTTTTATCAATTGAATCTACAATCTCTTCAATACAGTTTCCCTCAATTTTTAGCTTCTCTAAAAATAATTTAAGATTCCCGAATTTTATAATAGTCCCATAATCAGCTTTATTAATATCCATTTATACTATCACCCTCTCATTCATACTTATGACTTCGGTTAGTACTTGGCAATTCCGGTCGATAGTTTTCAGGGTTTCTATACCACTTTAAGAACTCTTCTTTTGTAATAATCTCGTTCATATACAATTCATGCATATCAGAATATTTCTCTCCTGGTATATGCCCCATATCCCATTGACCACTTCTTGTTTTAGATTTATCCCAAATTATTTCTACACCTGATGGATCATAAACTTTCCCATCGATAGAATCTTTCGCATTTTCCCACACTTCTTCAACCTGACCTTTTCCATAACTAGGCCTGCTTTTACTATATGGTTTTTTAGTAACGATACTATCCTCTGTAGCTTTTACAGTATCCTTAACTCCATTGACTTTCTCCACAGGTACTTTTTTAGCTTTATTCACAGCCTCAGCAGCCTTAGCAGTCATTTTAACTCCTTTACCTACTTTAGCTATCTTTCCAAAGGGTGTAAGCCCTGCTACTGCCATTCCTCCAGCAAATACTCTATCCAAAGTAGATAGTTTTTCGCCAGTAGATGGATCAATCCCATCCCAAGCACGACGAATATCATACTCACCACTTATTTCACCTACTATATCCCTAGCAAGTTTTTCACCATCAAAATCCTCTTTTTCTGACGATAGTGGTCCACACATCGCTCCTTGTTCCATTGTAACATCTTGATTATCTGTATTGCGGAATTTTTCAGCAATTCTTTTCAAATCTTCCTCTACTTTTACAAGTGAATGAATAGATGCAAAAGCTTTTGGTCTCGCATCATTGAACAGTTGAATGAACTGTTGATTAGAGGCACCAATCCACTGAAAACACAACTGATCTATTTCATTACATAAATTATTATGTATAGATTCTAATGCGATTCGGGTATTACTTGCACGATTCGCAACTTCTTCTAGCATTTCAGGTGTTACTTTAATTTGAACCATTTTTTTCCTCCCTCTCCCCATTAAAATTATGAGACAAAAAGAAAAAAATGTAAATATAGAAATTTCAGAATATCTAAAAATCTTCATGTTACATAAAACCTACTTAACGGCAAACGAAGCCTATGTGTATGTGAAGTAAAGGGCCTTCCTGGTAAACTAGGCACAAATGGTTATACAAAAAATTTAGTAGCTGTTTCTCTAATAGATATCCTCCCTCTATCCATATAATTAAGTACATTCAGTATATACTCAAAGTAATATCTTTTTACCGTATTTACTTTCTCTTCTAAAAAGAATTTAACCATAAAAAACACCCCAGTTTTTATTCGTATCTAGCAACTGGGGTGTACATCCTTTAGGAAAGCTCTTCTATATTTTTAAATAAACTCACTAATAATGCTTTTTGCGCATGCAATCGATTACCAGCTTGCTCAAAGACGATAGACTGTGGTCCATCTATAATTTCTCCTGTTACTTCTTCTTCACGATGGGCAGGTAAACAGTGTAAGAAACGATATGTTTGCTTCGCATGCTTAACAAGTTCGTTATTGATTTGGTAAGGTTGAAATAAAGAATATTTCTCTTCTTCGCCCTCTTGCCCCATGCTCATCCAAACGTCAGTATAAATGAAATCTGCTTCATTCACCGCTAATTCAGGATCATGCAAAACTTCAATTTCAGCTCCTGTTTCTTCAGCAATCGCTAACGCTTTTTTTACAATCTCCTCATTCGGTTCATACCCTATAGGCGTTGCAACAGTCATATGCATTCCAACTTTTGCACTCGCTAGCAACAATGAATGACATACATTATTTCCGTCACCTACGTAAGCTAATTTTATTCCTTTAAATGTATTTATTTCTTCATATATCGTCATGAGGTCTGCCAATGCTTGACAAGGATGATGGTCATCCGTTAATCCATTAATAACAGGAATACTCGATTCTTTTGCAAGCTCTTCTACATCCGCGTGTGAGAATGTACGTATCATGATCCCGTCAATATACTGCGATAATACTTTCGCAGTATCTGAAACAGTTTCTCCTCTTCCCATTTGCATCTCTTTCCCACTTAAAAACATACCATGTCCCCCGAGTTGTACCATTCCCGCTTCAAAAGATACACGAGTACGAGTTGAATGCTTATCAAAAATAAGCCCTAATATTTTGCCTTGTAATAAAGGCTCTTGCTTATTCTTTTTTAAATATATAGCGAAATCAATTAAAGAAATAATTTCTTCTTTCGTTAATTCTTCTAGTGTTAAAAGATCTTTCGTATTTAATTTCGGTACTTGTACAGTTGACATGCAACTTCCCCCTTATATGATTGATACGTTTTTTGTACAAACTACTTTTTTTATTATATATACTGCCTGTTCTAACTCTTCATTCGTGACAATGAGTGGCGGTAATAGTCTTATAACATTAGGCCCTGCTTGTAATACGAGAAGTCCTTCGTTTTCTAGTTGTTCTATAAAACTTGCAACTTCATGCTTACACTCAATCCCAATCATAAGCCCCTTACCACGTATATTTTGAATACATTCGACATGCTGTAATTCCTCTTGCAACTTCTCTAATACATACTCGCCTTTTTCTTGTACTTCTTTTAAAAACAATGGTCTTTTACTCACTTGCAATACTTCTTTCGCTGCAGCCATCGCGATGTAATTCCCGCCAAAAGTTGAACCGTGTGATCCTGCAGTAAACGACGTTCCGAGCTCTTTCCCGCCAATCATCGCTCCGACAGGAATCCCATTCCCAAGTGCCTTTGCAACGGTAACGATATCAGGCTCTATTCCCACTTGTTCATAAGCGAATAGTGTTCCAGTTCTTCCTATCCCCGTTTGTACTTCGTCTATAATAAATAAGGAACCGAACTTATTACATAATGTTTCAATCTCTTTCAAAAAAGATAAATCAGCAGGTATTACTCCTCCCTCTCCTTGAACTACTTCTACCATTACCGCCGCAACTTCTTCATTCATTACTTCCTCTAATGCTTTAATATCGTTAAAAGGGATATGTAAAAAAGATGGAAGTAATGGACCAAATCCTTCTTTTACCTTATCTTGGCCTGTTGCACTCATCGTTCCAAATGTTCTACCGTGAAAAGACTGCTGGCATGTTACGACGAGAGATTTTCCAGTATGCTTACGTGCTAACTTTAAAGCCGCTTCATTTGCCTCTGCCCCACTATTACAGAAAAACACATAATCTAATGCTCTATTTTCTGTTAATAATGACGCAACTTCTTCTTGTAAGCTGTTTGTAAACAGGTTAGATATATGCCATATATCATCAAGTTGCTCTTGTACACCTTTGAGAACAGTAGGGTGACAATGTCCTAAATTACATACGCCAATTCCTGATGTAAAATCTAAATATTGCTTACCTTTATTATCAATAACTTTCGTTCCAGTTCCCTTTACAAACTCAATAGTTCTTCTGCCATACGTTTGAAAAAGATGACTCGTCATGCAATACTCACACCTTTCGTTACCGTCGTTCCAATACACTCTCCCGTAACCTCAGTAAAATCTTTTGTACCATTCACAATACTTATCTTTTGCACTCCCATTTTTAATGATGCTAGTGCCGCCTGTACTTTCGGAATCATCCCACCTGTAATAACACCTGTTTCTATAAAAGTTGCAATTTCAGATTCATCCGTTTCCTTTACCAAATTCCCTTCATGTAATATTCCATCTACATCCGTAATAAAAATCAGCTCTTTTGCCCCTAACGCGGCCGCAATCCCAGCTGCAGCATTGTCCGCATTTATGTTATAAATTTCATTACCATTTACCCCGATTGGAGCAATAACAGGAATATACCCCATATTTATTAATCCTTTTAATAAGGCTGTTTCTACATAACTTACTTCTCCCACATATCCTATCTCCTCGCTGACAGGTTGAACTTGAAGTAAATTACCGTCACACCCTGAACAACCTACAGCAAGTAAATTATGCTTTTGTAAATTCATTACGAGTTTTTTATTCGTACTTCCGCATAGCACCATTTGAACAACATCCATAACTTCTTTTGGTGTTACGCGTAATCCATCTCTTTTTTCTACGTTGATGTTACAATCTTTTAATTTGGCATCAATTTCTGGCCCACCACCATGAACAATCACCACTTTATACTTCTGTTGCAATTTCTTTATACAATCAAAAAACACAGCATTTAATTCATTCAACATACTACCGCCGCATTTCACTACAATATAATCGCTCATCTTCTCTCTCCTTATGTACGATAACAAGCATTTATTTTCACATATTCATAGCTTAAGTCACAGCCCCAAGCTGATCCTGTCTCTTCACCTAAGTGTAAGTACACATTAATGACTATTTCATCTTCTTGTAATCTCTCTTTCATTTCTTCTTCAGAAAATATTTGAGGCTCACTATTTTTTAATACCGATATAGATTGAAGAGTAATGTCAATTGTGTTCGGATGAATAGCTACTTCACTTTGTCCAATACTGCTAATAATTCGCCCCCAGTTTGGGTCTTCACCATGTATTGCTGTTTTCACAAGACTCGAACCGACTATTTGCTTTGCAATTTTTTTTGCCTCTTCATTCGTTTGAGCTCCTAGCACATTTACTTCTATTAACTTCGTAGCTCCTTCACCATCTTGCGCAATTTTTTTCGCTAAATCTTCACATACTTGCTGTAAAGCACATACGAAAGTTTCCCAATCTGTATGTTCCATATTTATCGGCCTTGTTTCTGATAATCCACTTGCCATAACGATGACCATATCATTCGTAGAAGTATCTCCATCTACCGTAATTTGATTAAATGTATGATTCGTTATTTGTGATAACGCTGTTTGCAATACGTCATGCTCTATATGAGCATCTGTCGTAATAAAACTAAGCATCGTTGCCATATTCGGATGAATCATCCCTGAACCTTTTGCAACACCCGCAACCGCCACTTTCTTCCCATCAATAATCATTTCATAGCAAGTTTCTTTCGTTATAAGATCCGTCGTTAAAATTGCTTCAGAAAAACAATATGCTTCACTTTCTTCCTTCGTCGGTATAAGAGTCGCAACTCCCTTTCGGATTATATCCATCGGCAGTGGAACACCAATTACACCTGTTGAAGCTACTGCAACGTAATTTTCTTTCATCCCAAAATGTTCCGCCCCTAATGCGCGCATCTCGTATGCGTCTTGTAATCCTTTCATTCCAGTACAAGCATTTGCATTTCCACTATTAACGATAATTGCTTGTAACTTCCCTTCTGCCGTTATACTATCCTTCGTTACTTGCAAAGGAGCTGCTTGTATTTGATTCGTTGTATACACAGCGGCACATGATGCTGGTACATCACAAACGATGGCACCTAAATCCTTTTTCTCCTTTTTTAAACCATTTGCAGTACCAATTGCCGAAAAGCCTTTCGGCGTTACAATTGAACCATTTTCTAATTTTGTAATAGACGCTACTTTAATCATCATGTCCCCCTTATAGATAAAGCGGCATATGTTGTAAACCTGTTGTCTCTTCTAGTCCCGCTATTATGTTTGCATTTTGAATCGCTTGCCCAGCCGCGCCTTTCATCATATTGTCTATAACAGAAACGACCGTAACTCTTTCAGCTCTTTCATTGTAAGCTATGCCAATATCACAATAATTTGAGCCTCTCACTTCTTTTGGACTTGGAAATTTCCCTTGCGTACAAATTCGGATGAAAGGCGATTGTTCATACGTTTCTTCATACAATTTTTGAAGTTGCTTTGTTTCCATCTTTTGTTTTACTTTTGCATAAAGTGTAATCATGATTCCTCGTGATATCGGTATTAAATGTGTGCTAAATGTAATTGGCTGTGATTCACTATTCCATTCTGTAAGCATTTGCTCAATCTCTGGAACGTGCTGATGCTCATTCACTTTATAAATGTGCAAGTTATCATATAGCTCAGGAAAGTGAGTCATTGTTGTTGGTGTTTTACCTGCTCCTGATACCCCTGATTTCGCATCAATAATAATCGAATCTTCTTCAATCATGCCGCTACGTACTAACGGCGCTATCGCTAGCAATGTGGCTGTAGCAAAACATCCTGGGTTTGCAATTAAATTTGCCTTTTGAATCCCAGTCCTTTTCCATTCACTTAACCCATACACTGCTTTTCTAAGAATTTCTTCTTTCGCTGCTGGCCTTTTATACCACAGTTCATATGACGAAGGATCTATCATACGAAAGTCTCCAGATAGGTCAATTACTTTTAAACCTTCTGCTAATAACTTGGGAGTTAACTCCGCCGATACTCCTGCTGGGGTTGCTAGAAATACAATTTCTGCTTCTTTTCCTATCGTCTCCACATCAATTTCTTGTAACGTATGAAAAAGGACATTTCGAAGATGCGGATATACATTTGTTATACACTCACCAACTTGTGAAAAAGAATGGAGAGATGCTATCGAAAAATATGGATGTTGTTCTAATAAACGAATTAACTCAATGCCCCCATATCCAGTGGCTCCAATAATTGCGACTTTCATAAGTTCCTCCTCATATCGATTCTTTAAATTAAGTATGATTATAATATTGTATATTTATAGAGTCAATTAAATATTTATAAATTTTTAAATCTAAAAAAACTTAATTTTATTAGAAAAACAATATACTCAACCGGATTTTTATACAAAAATAGTGCATAGTAGTTTTTTTATTTCACTTCAAGTACAATAGAACAATACATACGTACATACAGGCGGGGAAAAATATGAACGAAAAATTAATTGAGAAAATGATTATAAAAAGTTTTCAACAATATCAATGCAGTCCAATATCAAAAGAAGATCAGGAAATGCTAGTGAAACATATTCAAACGGTGACTCATTCAAATATTGAAATTGATTTATACGAGGAAATTGAGGATATTGTTTATGATTATGTAACTGGAAAACAATAAAAAATAGGAGATTTCCATATGGAAATCTCCTATTTTTTACTTAATGATTTACCTGCTACACGTTCAAATAAACCTGGGAATAAAGCATAAAGTTTCGGGCCAATTCCCATCCACTTCGGTAAGTTTACTTCACGTTTTTTCGTGTGCATCGACTTTACGATTTGTTCTGCTACGTATGTTGGTTTTAACATGTAACGTCCCATATTCTTTACATATGTACCAGATTGATCCGCTATTTCAAAAAAGTTTGTATCTATCGGACCTGGATTAATTGCTGTAACATAAATATCTGTATTCGCTAATTCCATGCGTAAACTATTCGTAAATCCTAATACGGCGTGTTTCGTTGCTGCATAAGCACTCGATTTCGGAGTTGCAATTTTTCCAGCAAGTGAAGCAATATTAATAATATGTCCTTCATTCTTGTTTACCATATAAGGTAGTACCGCTTTCGTACATGCTACTAATCCAAATACATTTACTTGGAACATATCTTTTACTTCACCCATTGACGCATCTTCAAACGTTTTAAAAATACCAAATCCCGCATTGTTTACTAATATATCAATACGTCCCACTTCTTGTAATACCTTTGAAAAAACAGACTGTACTTCCATCTCTTCACTTACATCTAATACATAATAATAGCAAGGCGTATTATAAGTTTCTTTAATTTTGTCTACTAACGCTTGTAGTTTCTCTTCTGTTCGAGCCATTAATACTGGAGTCGCTCCCTGTGCTGCAACTTGCATTGCAACTTGCTCACCAATTCCACTAGAAGCACCTGTAATGACGATTACTTTATTTTGTAAACGTCCTGTCATTGCTGTCACCTACTTTGCATAATAAATCAATTGTTGCGATGACTCATCAATCATCACTTGTTGATTATATGCTAAATAGTCCAATTGTCCAACCGTTTCTGAAATAGTAAGTGGTAATTGTTCTTTATATAATACCGGAAATAGTTTTACACATACTTCAAATGCTGTCATTGGTTTTTCCTTTAATAACTCAAGTACTTTAAAAGCACGTGTTTCTTGCTTTTGTAATCTCGTTTCAATAAGTTGTTTCACATTTAGAACATCTTCCCCATGCCCTGATAAAATGCGTGAAATATTCATTTCGCTTAAACGCTGTAATGTTTGATTATATTGTAGTAATGGGCGTGCCCGTTCTGTTTGCCCTTCATATGGTGGTTCTAGTATTGGATTCGAAGAAATATGACTAATGAGAGCATCTCCACCAATTAATATTCCATCAGATTCTCTATATAAAGAAATATGAGTAGAAGCATGACCTGGTGTTTCAAGCACTGTAAATCCAGGCAAAGAATTAATACGATCTCCTTCTCTCACAGTATGCGTTAACGATCTATTACAAGAATATTTAAGTGTCCTCGTCGTCAATAACGACTCGTCTTTCAAAAATGCTACTGGCACACCAAACTGTAAGGCCGTCTCTCTAAAAAATTCATGATACCGCTTTAAAAACTCTGGATTTTGTGTGATCCAAGGCTCATTCCAAGGATGTCCAATAATATTCGTCTTCTCAGAAAATATATTTAAAAGTCCACAATGATCTGCATGATGATGCGTAATGACTACTGTTTCAATATCTTCTATCGTATGTCCTAATGTACCTAATTGACTTTCTAACGCATTTCTTGCCTCTTCTGTATTCGTCCCTGTATCAATTAATGTTAATGTCTCCCCCTCAACTAAAAACACATTCACAGTTTCCACTGCAAATGGTACAGGAATCTCCATTCGGTGAATCGCCGTCATGCTTAGCCCCCCTGTCTCTTTCCGGTTCAAAAATGAATACTTCTTCAGTTTACAACTTCTATATATATTTGTCATTATTTTCAGATAAAAAGAGGTGTTTCCTATAAAAAAACGAATGTATGTACATTTATAAGAATTTCTAACCAAAATTAAAGGAGGAACATCATGTCTATTCAAAACATTTCCTTTCTCGGTGCAGGCTCTATTGCTGAAGCTATTATTGGTGGCTTGTTACATGCAAATGTTGTTAAATGTGAACAAATTACTGTAAGTAATCGTTCTAACGAGACAAGATTACAAGAGCTACATAAAAAATACGGTGTCAAAGGTACTCATAATAAAAAAGAATTACTTACTGATGCAAATATTCTTTTTCTAGCAATGAAACCAAAGGATGTTGCAGAGGCGCTTATCCCTTTTAAAGAATACATAAATAATAACGTGCTTATTATTTCATTACTAGCAGGTGTTTCTACTCACTCAATTAGAAAACTACTTCAAAAAGACGTTCCAATTATTCGTGCAATGCCAAATACATCCGCAGCCATTTTAAAATCAGCTACCGCTATCTCCCCTTCGAAACATGCAACAGCGGAACATATTCGCACTGCAACATCTTTATTTGAAACGATTGGTCTCGTCTCTGTTGTAGAGGAAGAAGATATGCATGCTGTCACTGCATTATCCGGAAGTGGACCTGCTTATATTTATTACGTAGTGGAAGCTATGGAAGAAGCTGCAAAAAAAATTGGTTTAAAAGAAGATGTTGCAAAATCACTTATTCTTCAAACGATGATTGGTGCTGCTGAAATGCTAAAAGCAAGTGACAAACACCCTTCTATTTTGCGAAAGGAAATTACTTCTCCTGGCGGAACTACCGAAGCAGGTATTGAAGTATTACAAGAACATAAATTTCAACAAGCACTTATTTCTTGTATTACACAGGCAACGGAACGATCACATAATCTTGGAAAAACATTAGAACAACTAACAAAAGAAAAATAAAAAAAAGGAGCTCAAGTTTATTTGAGCTCCTTTTTCTATAATTACACTTAGTTATTGTTCTTCCCAAAAATCTCTTCTTGCAGGCGACGACCAGTCGGCGTTGCTGCAAGTCCACCTTCCGCTGTTTCACGAAGTGCTACTGGCATCGTTTGTCCGATTCTAAACATTGCCTCAATTACTTCATCACATGGAATTGTACTCGTTACACCAGCTAATGCTAAATCTGCTGAAATCATCGCATTTGCAGCTCCTGCTGCATTACGTTTTACACAAGGTACTTCTACAAGTCCTGCAACAGGATCACACACTAAACCAAGCATGTTCTTTAATGAAATTGCCATCGCTGTAGCTGCTTGATCTTGTGTTCCACCAGCCATCTCAACTGCAGCTGCAGCCGCCATTCCACTTGCTGAACCAACTTCAGCTTGGCATCCTCCTGCAGCACCAGAAATACAAGCGTTATTCGCAACAACCATACCGAAAGCTCCTGCTGTAAATAAGAATTCAATCATTTCTTCACGTGTAGGCTGCAATTTTTCTCTTAGCGCAAATAGTACACCTGGCACTGTTCCAGCAGACCCTGCTGTTGGTGTTGCACAAATAATTCCCATCGCTGCGTTTACTTCATTTGTTGCAACAGCTTTGCTTACTGCATCCAAAATCGTATCTCCAGATAAGCCTTTTCCACTCTTCATATACGCTTGAACTTTTACAGCATCTCCACCAGTTAAACCAGTTGGTGATTTCACGCCGCGAATACCACGTTCTACTGCTTGTTCCATCACGACTAAGTTCTTTTCCATACCAGCAATTACTTCTTCACGTGAAATACTTCTTGTTTCCATTTCACATTGAATCATAATTTCTGCGATTTTTACATTTTGTTCTTTAGCTTGCGCCACTAGTTCCGCTGCGTTCCGAAACATGGTGTGTCCCCCCTGCAATTAATCCATAATAGTTACTTGACAAATATTTTGTTGCGCTTTTATTTCTTCAATCACTTCATCTGCTAATAATTCATCTGTTTCAATAACCATAAGCGCTCTTCTTCCTTTTTCTTTACGAGAAACACTCATTGTACTAATGTTAATCTCGTTTGTAGCAAGGATTGAAGCTACTGCTGCAATAGCACCAAAGCGATCGTTATTTACAATAAGTAGTGCTGGACTTGTGCCTGATAATTGAAGATCGAATCCGTTTAATTCTACAACTTCAATTTTACCGCCACCAATTGAGCAAGCAACAACTTCAATTTCTTCTTCACCTTTATACAAACGAATTTTCGCTGTATTTGGGTGAGGTGCATTGGCATCTTCTTCAATGAATTCCACTTCAATTCCGCGCTCTTTTGCTATTTCTAGCGCCTCTGGAATACGTAAGTCATCTGTTTCAAATCCTAATATTCCACCGATTAGTGCTACATCCGTACCATGCCCTCGATACGTCTTTGCAAATGATCCATATAACGAAATGCTTACTCTTTCTGGTTCATGACGAAACAGCTGGCGAGCAACTTGCCCCATTCTTGCCGCGCCTGCTGTATGTGAACTTGATGGTCCAATCATAACTGGACCGATAATATCAAATACTGAGCGATACTTCATCATAACTCCCCCTAAACCTCTATGCAAAAATTTATTCTACTATTCTATTAACCTGCTACATCTGTCGCTTTTCCAGTTGTACCACGAATTTGTTCTGCTGTATGAATTGGATAATTTTTAAATAAAAGTAATCCAATATAACCTGAAATAATACCAGTTATAATAATACATAAGAATCTTAGCATTATTTTCATTAAAAAATGATATAAGATAATCCACAATAAAGTCTGGTAGCAATCCAAAGTTTAACACAGAAGCCATTGCAAGGATAGCATAAACAAGCGATATCTTTCCTATTATAATTCTCATGTTACTCTCTCATGGTTTAGTCAACTTCACTTGTTACGATAATAACTAAAAAGCATGTGACTTATCATAAATTATAATCTGCCCTCATTATAGCTTGTTTTTTATAAAACGCTTACTTTTGTTGAATTTTAAAAGTTCTGAATAAAAGTCCATTCCTACTATTTGTATCACTTGTATGTCATCTGACTTATATAACAGTTTTTCTAAATAATCATTATTTCGTATTTTTATCGTATATATTCAAACCATTCTAATTTTCTGTATCATCCAAGTATAAGTATAAAATAATAACAGTTTTATTTTTAAATTTTTTTAGACATAAAAAAATGGTAACCCATTGTTACCATTTTTTACAAAATTATTATTTTTCTACTGGGAATGATTTCAAATCTGTCGCTATTTCTGTATTAGAAAACAACTCTCTTGCCTCTTTCAATAATTCCTTATATGTATCTCCTTGATAGCGAGAACTAATGTGAGTTAAGATTAATCGCTTCGCATTTGCCTGAAGTGCAATGCTCGCAGCTTGCTTAGATGTGGAATGAAAATAATCATGCGCTTGTTGCTCATCTTCTGCTGCGAAAGTCGCTTCATGGACAAGTACATCTGCATCTTGCGCAAGCTCCCTACTCGCTTCGCAATATCGCGTATCACCTAAGATAGTAATAATTCTTCCTTTTTGAGGTGGGCCGATAAACTCATTTCCATTTAATATCGTGCCATCCTCTAATTCAACTACTTCTCCATCCTTTAAACGTTTAAAGATTGGACCTGGTTTCACACCCATCTCAAGCAACTTATCAACTAAAAGAGCACCTTGTATATCTTTCTCTACAATACGATATCCAAAACATTCTATACCGTGTGACAATCTTTTCGTTTCTACATAAAATTCATTATCTTCAAATACGGTACCTTCTTCTGTTATCTCCACAACTTCAAGTGGATATTTCACATGTGTCGTACTTACCGATAATGCCACTTCAATAAATTGTTTAATTCCTTTCGGTCCATACACCGTTAAAGGCGTAGTTCCTCCTTGAAATGAACGGCTACCTAATAAACCAGGCAATCCAAAAATATGATCGCCATGTAAATGCGTAATAAATATTTTTTCAATGCGGCGCGGACGTACAGATGTATGTAATATTTGATGTTGCGTGGCCTCGCCACAATCAAATAACCAAGTTTGTCCTCGTTCTTCTAACAATTGTAAAGCAATTGCTGAAACGTTCCTTCCTTTTGAAGGAACACCTGCACCAGTTCCTAAAAATACAAATTCCACTTTCTTTCCTCCAGCTCTAAATATACTCTATCTCTCATCTTACGGAATGTTATTTCAAATGGCAAATTGAATTTACATAACCAATCATCTAGACAACTATATAACACGAACATTATACTTAAAAAATTTAGCAATCGTTCGTGTTTTGTGTTAAAATGATTATACTACATTTTAAGGGAGCGTTTTATTATGAAAGAAGTATTTCGTTTACAAACTGATTTTTCATCTTCATTTGATCGCTGGGTAAGTTCTTTCGTGTCTGATCACCCAGCACAATTAGAATGGACAACTTTAAAGGAATTAATCCATGAATATACAACATCACATACAAATGATACGTTACCAGCATATATTTCTTCAGCTTTAACATATTACGCCCAACGCGTTTCAACTACAAACAGTTCAGAGATTGTTATTTTTGAAAACCCTACAATCTCGTAATCTATAATAAAAAAGCACTGGTTACAGTGCTTTTTTATTTATACTTATTTAGCAAATGATTATATTCCGTCCAAAAGTCTGTATACATACTTTGATCAAACTCATCTAAAATTATCTTTTCACTTGATTTATTGAATAATTCTTTTGCTTGTAGCGCAAAAGAAACAATTTGTTTTCTATATTCATTTTCATTTACTTCTATATGAAGCCCTTCATAGTATATAGCCTTTTGATCAGTAGAAATAACTTTGACAAAATTCTTTAAAACCACATTTTCACCTATATGGTTTATAGTCCAATGAATTGAAATTGGGCATCCTAACATGAGCATAGTGCCACATCCGTGCAAAATAAGCCCCTCTTCATTTTCAATATCACAAATATATTCTTTATCTAAAGTTCGTAACAGAGCTAAAGCTGATTCACTTATTCCCCATTCCTCATCCATACCTGTTTGTGTAATAATCGTTCCATCCACATTTAAATAAATTTCCCCGTGAGAACATAAATCTTCCTGCTCATTAAACAACCACTTTTGATTCTCAATATTTATAATAAAATTTTGTGGTATCATTACAAATTCCCCTTTTATAAAAATATTTATTTTCCACATTATTTATAATTAATATCATGTATTTCATCCCATATATCTATTATAAATCCATTTAATATTTTAAAAACACAGATAAAAAAGATATTGACACTACGATTTTACAGTGCTAACATTCAACATGTAATTGAATATGGTCTCTGTTAGGTGAGGCTCCTGTATAGAGAAACGCTGCTGCCCAAAAATGTCGAGAGACGCCAATGGGTCAACAGGAAAGGTCGGAATGAAGGCCTTTTTTAACGTAGCTGGTTTCAGTACCTATGCTATACAGTGCTAAAACTCAACGAGGGAGAGGTGCATGTATTTTGTCATACACAAAAACTGTTTTTATTTATGTCTACTAGCAGTCTTTGTTGTGGACTCTTTTAACTGCGAATTCAGACCTTTACTCGTTTTGAGTAAAGGTCTTTTTACGTCTATATGCACCTTACTATGAAACAAACATAGCATATTCAGAAACTACTAAATTGTACGGAGGTGAGGAACAGTTGGCAATTGATGATTCGGCCCAGATACCCATACGTTTTACATTCATATTTCATCATGTAGGTAGGAAAGAAACTGTTCCTCACCATTTCAAATAGTTAGGTAACAGATTGTTTCCTCCTTCATGACAGAGGAGGAACTACCGATGTTTAATTTACAAAGACAAGAAACAAAGCATGCTTATGAGCAAGATAGCATGAAAACAAATAACGAATTATTAGTGGAGATTGCAACACAAGATGTAATCTCTGCGTTAAAACTTCTAGAAACAACACAAGATGGATTATCTAAACAAGAAGTGGCTCGTAGACTTTCTTTATACGGTCCGAACGAAATAGCTCATAATAAAATGGCGCCGTGGTACATTCAATTTCTGCTGGCATTTAAAAATCCATTTATTTTCGTTTTATTAGCTCTTGGAGCACTCTCCTTTTTCACAGATGACATACAAGGAACAATTGTCGTATCTGCAATGGTACTACTTAGTGCAACGATTCGGTTTTCCCAAGAATTTCGTTCTCAAAAAGCTGCCGATAAGTTAAAGGCTATGGTTCGAACAACTGCGAGCGTATTTAGAATAAATGGATTTGTACATGAAACAAAAAATGTAACGAATTTAAATCGAAATTACACAACAGAAATTCCAATTGAGGAACTTGTACCTGGCGATATTATTTCCCTTTCAGCTGGTGATATCGTTCCAGCTGATGTGCGTGTTGTATCCGCTAAAGATTTATTTGTTAATCAATCTTCTTTGACAGGGGAAGCACTTCCTGTAGAAAAATACGAACACTGCTACCATACAGAAAATAAGCATATCTTACCGAAAAACATGAAAAAAAATTACAATCCACTCGATATGGAAAACCTTTGCTTCATGGGAACAAATATTGTAAGTGGTAGCGCAAAAGCTGTTGTCATCTCAACAAGTACCGATACGTATTTCGGCTCTTTAGCAAATAAGGTAATCGGAAAGCGTGTAGAAACAAGCTTTGATAAAGGTGTAAACAAAGTAAGCTGGCTCTTAATTACATTCATGCTTATTATGGCGCCTATCGTCCTTCTCATTAACGGATTCACAAAGGGAGATTGGCAAGAAGCTTTCTTCTTCGCTATTGCCGTTGCTGTTGGCCTTACACCTGAAATGTTACCAATGATTGTAACTGCTAATTTAGCTAAAGGTGCCGTTAACATGTCTAAACAAAAAGTAATTGTAAAACAGCTAAATTCTATTCAAAACTTAGGTGCTATGAACATTCTTTGTACAGATAAAACCGGAACTTTAACAGAAGATAAAGTTGTCCTTGTTCGTCACTTAGATTCTAATGGAAATAAATGCAATCGTGTCTTGCAATTTGCCTATTTAAATAGTTTCTATCAAACTGGATTGAAAAACTTAATAGATAAAGCTGTTATTAAGCATACAGAGGAAAACAATACATTTGACCCATCAGCTTTTCAAAAGCTAGATGAAATTCCATTCGATTTCGCCCGCCGGCGTATGTCAGTCATCGTAAAAGATATTTCAGGTGAACATACAATGGTTTGTAAAGGTGCCGTAGAAGAAATTTTATCAATTTGCAACTACACTGAAGTGGATAAAAAAATCGTTACACTCACTGAGGAAATACGCTCAAATGTCAAAAAACTAAGCGAGACATTGAATAGTGAAGGTATGCGGGTTATTGCTGTGGCTTATAAAAAAGATAGAAACATAAATGATAAAGAGTACGCAGTAAAAGACGAAACTGATATGATTCTCGCTGGATATATCGGCTTTTTAGATCCCCCGAAACCATCTGCAGCAGCTGCAATTCAAGCATTACAAAAGCATGGTGTACAAGTGAAAATTTTAACTGGCGATAACGAAATTGTTACACGAAAAGTTTGTAAAGAAGTTGGATTAGATATCGGCGAACCAATCCTCGGTTACGAGATTGATTCTTTACCAGATAAAGCATTAGCAAAACTTGCTGAAGAAACGACTGTATTTGCGAAGCTTAATCCAATGCAAAAATCTCGCATTATACACGCATTACAAGGAAACGGACACACTGTAGGTTACATGGGAGACGGCATTAACGATGCTGTAGCATTACGTGAAGCTGATGTCGGAATATCTGTTGATACTGCTACTGATATTGCGAAAGAAGCTTCTGATATTATTCTACTCGAAAAAAGTTTAACTATATTAGAAGCCGGGATTGTAGAAGGACGTACTACATTCGGAAATATTTTAAAATATATTAAGATGACAGCTAGCTCTAACTTCGGTAATGTGTTTAGCGTGTTAGTAGCAAGTGCTTTCATTCCTTTTTTACCGATGCTTGCCATTCATCTTTTAATTCAAAACTTACTTTATGATATTTCACAACTTTCTATTCCATGGGACAAAATGGATAAAGAGTTTCTAGAAAAACCCCGAAAATGGGATACTGCAAACTTACGAAACTTCATTATTTGTATCGGCCCAATTAGTTCCATATTTGATATTATCACATACGTAGTCATGTGGAATGTATTTGGCGCAAATACACCGAGCGAGCAATCATTATTCCAGTCCGGTTGGTTTGTGGTTGGATTGTTAACACAAACTTTAATTGTTCACATGATACGAACACAGAAGATTCCATTTATTCAAAGCGTTGCATCAACACCCGTCGTTTTATTAACCGCTCTTATTATGGCAATCGGGATTTATATTCCATTCTCACCACTTGGTGCAGCCGTTGGTTTACAAGCATTGCCACTTAGCTACTTCCCTTGGTTAGTAGGAATACTATTAGGCTACGCTTTTTTAACACAATTCCTGAAAAAGCTTTATATTAAAAAGTTTCATAGCTGGTTGTAAAAATAAGAATGAGTGGGTATTCCCCGCTCATTCTAAAAGACATAACACATATTTATATATGGAGGTGACCATGATGGTATGGTACGACATTATATTCAGATTAGTTATAGCAATTATTGTAGGAGCTTGCATTGGAATGGAAAGACAATGGAGACATCGAATGGCTGGGTTACGAACAAATGCTCTCGTATCACTTGGTGCCTGTATATTTGTTTTATTATCCGTCATGCTTGATCATGATGCTAGCCCCTCCCGCATTGCTGCTCAAGTCGTTAGTGGCATTGGCTTTTTAGGGGGTGGCGTTATTATCCGCGATGGTTTTAGTATTAGAGGGCTAAATACGGCAGCTACTTTATGGTGTGCAGCTGCTGTCGGTACTCTTACAGGCGCCGGTTTCCTCGTTGCAGCTATATTAGGTGCAGCCGGCGTGTTACTAGCAAATATACTTCTTCGCCCAATTGCTCTTTTTATGAATAAAAAATCAAAAGAAGAATCACCTGAACAAACGAACTACTTACTTTCCCTTACTTGTTCAGAGGAAAATGAAGCACATATTCGTTTTTTACTTATGCATATGGTAAGTACAGAAGGGCTCGGTTTAAAAGAGTTGTATAGTGAAGATGTAGATTCTAATCAAAAAGTTTGTATACAGGCTACATTACATTGCAAGACAAATGCAGCTATCTTAATTGAAAAAATAGTAAGTAGAATGCTATTAGAATCTGGCGTTACTGGAGCTGGATGGAAGACTTCTTTAGATTTAGAAGCGAGTTAAATAGGAAAGGTGTCATGATTTTTACTACTTCATGACACCTTCTACATAAACTTATTTTCTAACTTTTGTTGAAACGACTTCTCTTGCTTACGTAGTAGTTGACTACCTCGTTGTAAAAGTGGTGTTCCATACTTATCATTAATTTGATCAATGACCGCAAGTAGCGGTTCTTTTTTTGCATCCTCTTCAAATGAAAACAAATCTAATTGTTTCACCGATTCTGTCTTCCACTCTATTTCAGTAGCTGTAACACCTAGTAAACGAACGGAATCACCATCCCAATGTTGCTTCCATAAACGGGATGCTGCTTGAAAAATATCGCGTTCTTCCCAAATCGCATTTTTCAATTGCTTACTCCGTGTTACTGTTCGCCTATCATGGTATTTAATCATAATTTGAATATTATAGCTGACAAGGGTTCGCTTTTGTAACCTTTTACTCACTGACTTTGATAAACGTTCTAACATATCAAGTAATTCTTTCTCTTCATCCATATCCTTTGAAAAAGTCATCGAGTTACCGACACTTTTATGCTGTCCCATTTGACTCGGATCCACTTCCCTATCATCCATACCTTTTGCACGCCTTTGCAAATCAACACCGTGCTTGCCAATTTTAGCGCGAATGATATGCTCGTCTCCCTTTGCCAACTGTTCAATTGTCTGTATATGAATATCATTTAATTTTTCAGCTGTTTTCTCACCAATTCCATGCATTGCTCCAACTGGACGTGGCCAAATCAGTTCTGGAATATCGCGTTTTCGAAGCACGGTAATACCAAGTGGTTTTTTCATATCTGAAGCGGTCTTTGCTAGGAAAAGATTTGGAGCGATTCCAATACTACACGGAAGCTGCAACTCTGTTAATAGTGCTTGTTGAATCATCTTTGCTATTTCAAGAGGAGAACCAAGTGCGTAGCAATCTGTAATATCTAAATATCCTTCATCTATTGAGACTGGTTGTATCTTTTCTGTAAAACGAGAAAGGACTTGAAACATTTGAAATGAAGCTTCGCGATATAATGTGAAATTAGGACGCCTTACAACTAATTGCGGGCATAACCTTTTCGCTTCCCAAAGGGGCATCGTCGTACGTATTCCGTATTCTCTCGCCTCATAACTACATGTTATAATAATTCCTTTTCTCTCTTTTTCATTTCCAGCAACCGCTAATGGCTTTCCTTGTAATGATGGATCATGAGCAATTTCAACAGATGCGAAAAAGCAATTCATATCTACATGTAAAATTACACGACCATTTTTCGGATACATTTCTCGCATAGTACTCACTCCCTAATCAGAACGTTCGTTCTTTTATTATATCAAATTTTGCACAATAGTTATAATAATTACTTGTTCTTTTTTATAATCCATATAAAGAGGATACACATGTGAAAGAGGCTGATTATGGTGAAATTAACTATATGTTCCTTGTAGTTATATTAATTATTTACTCCTTCCAATTTTCAACATGAATACGTTTGGATTTTTCTCTCGTCTAATATTATATACTGCTATGATTTTTCTTGTATTGGCTTATACGCCTTGTAAAAACAATCGAATCAAAATAAAAAGCGTGTAAATCACAATTGATTTACACGCTTTTTCTATTCTATTACTTCGCTACTTCTTCAATAATTGCAACAACTAATTCTGCTGTTTTTGCTAACTCTTCAACAGGAATCTTCTCGTTTGTTGTATGAATTTCTTCATAACCAACTGCCAAGTTAACTGTTGGGATACCGTGTCCTGCAATTACGTTTGCATCACTTCCGCCACCACTTTGGTGAAGAGAAGGTGTACGACCAATTTTTTCAGCTGCACGTTTTGCAACTTCTACAACGTGATCGCCATCAGCAAATTTAAATCCTGGGTACATAACGTTTACTTCAACGTCTGCATGACCACCCATTTCTTTTGCAGTTGTTTCAAATGCTTCTTTCATTTTCGCAACTTGTGCTTCCATTTTCTCATTGATTAAAGAACGAGCTTCTGCGAAGATTTGTACATGATCGCAAACGATATTCGTTTGTGTACCACCTTCAAAACGTCCAATGTTTGCAGTCGTTTCAGAGTCAATGCGACCAAGTGGCATCTTCGCAATTGCTTTCGCTGCGATAGTAATTGCAGATACACCTTTCTCCGGTGCTACACCAGCGTGAGCTGTTTTCCCGCGAATAATTGCGTTCACTTTCGCTTGTGTTGGAGCTGCAACAACGATTTCACCAACTTTTCCATCACTATCTAATGCGTAGCCATACTTCGCTGTAATACGCTCACGATCTAAAGCTTTTGCACCAACAAGACCTGATTCTTCTCCGACTGTAATAATAAATTCAATTTTACCGTGAGGGATATTTTTCTCTTTTAAAACACGGATAGCTTCGAACATTGATGCTAATCCAGCTTTATCATCCGCACCTAAAATTGTTGTACCATCTGATACGATATATCCATCTTTAATAGAAGGCTTAATTCCATTACCAGGAACTACTGTATCCATATGAGAAGTAAAGTAAATTGTATCAACACCATCTTTTGTTGCTGGTAAAGTACAAATTAAGTTACCTGCACCATGACCCGTTACAGCCATTGTGTCATCTTCAAATACTTCTACACCTAAATCTGTAAATTTCTTCGTTAATACTTTGCAGATTTCTGCTTCAAATTTCGTTTCAGAATCTACTTGTACTAATTCCATAAATTCATTTACTAAACGTTCTTGATTAATCATAAGACTGCGCCTCCTGCACTACCATTATGTATGTAACACTATTAATTATAACAGAATTTCGCAAAAGTTTCGAAATACAAGACAAAAAACAGATGGTTTACATGTCTAGATAACCATCTGCTTTCTATTACTCATTTAACAATACCCAGCGCATATGATCCTCCCACACGCCATTTACCATTAACATCTTCCTAGACACGCCTTCATATTGAAAACCTATCTTCGTCACTACTTGTATAGATGCTAAATTACGAGGCATAATCGGAGCTTCTATACGATGTAACTGAAATTCCCCAAAAGCAACTTGAATTGCTTTTCTAAGCGCTTCTGTCGTATACCCTTTGTTTAACTCTGCTTTATCTAATTTATAACTGAGTACACAAGATTGATAAATGCCACGAACGATTAAATTAAATGAAATACACCCAATTATTTTCGTATCATCACCCTTTTTAAAAATCCATAGTCTGATGATTTTCCCTTCTTCGAACTCTTTTCTATCCTTTTGCAACTTTTTCTTTTGATAATCTAGCGTAAAAAAATCATCCGGTCTATACTCTTCCCAAGCTTTTAAAAATTCACGATTTCTGTCGTAATATTGAAGAACTGTTTCAGCATACGACTCATCAATTTCCCTTAAGTATAAACGATCTGTTTCGTATATTTTCATCATCGTATCTCCATTCTTCAGCTTGCCCAACTAAAAATTAACAATATACCCTTTTACTATATTCTCTACACACACTCAAATTTCCTGTTATATTTTGCAACCCCTTCCCGAATTTTGTCCTTACTCTCCCCTTGTCCATAATTTCATTTCTCGTTACAATGAAATTGTACTGATTTGCAAGGAGGTATAACGATGCATAAAAAAGCTCAAAAAATTATGGTTTATGTGATGCTAATTTCTATGCTTGTAACAACATTACTTGCTGGCGCGAGTATGTTTTGGTAAAAAGGGCGATGTGTTCGTCCTTTTTTTACTTTTTACACATGACAAAATAAACCATCTCGACATCGAGATGGTTTATTTTATATAAAACACAATCGCTACAATACTAAAGGAAAATGACATTACAAGTGCTATTACAAAACTTGTATATTGTTTCTGCTGAAATGCCCCAATAACAAAAGTGAGATTAAGTAATGCCATACATACAATCGCTACAAGATAAGAACATATATTAAAAGTTGCCAATATGAATGTAATAACAAATAGAAATCCCATAAAAAACTGCATATACGAAAGTTTTGGATTCAAGTACATATGAGCAACCCCTTTATCTAATTTTATCTTTCTATACTTTCATTAACGCATGGTTATGTACACATGTCAAGACAACTTATTACAATAGAAAAAGCCAACCTTTTCGTTGGCTTCTTCATATGCAACGGCTCCTTTTTCTTTTGCCAATTGCTGAAATGATTTTTTCGATTTCACAATCCATACTTTCGTTCCAATTGGAATACGATCAAACAAATATTCCACATCATTTTTCTTCATTCTTATACATCCTTGTGAAATATACTTTCCAATTGAACTCGGTTGGTTTGTTCCATGTATTCCATATTTACTTCCATCAGTTCCCCTTGCATTAAATCCAATCCACCTTGACCCAAGTGGATTTTTTGGCGATCCACCTGGAATATCCTTCGCAATGTAATACGGATCCTTCGCTTTCATTACAACATCAAAAGTTCCTTCTGGAGTTAATTCATTCGTTTTCCCTGTCGCTACTGGAAAAACCTTTTGAATCTTTCCATCGTCAATGTAAGCTAATTTATTCGTTGCTTTATTTACAATAATAAAAGAATCTCCGGCACGTGGATTATCCCCAAGAGGCCAAATTGGCGATAAAGAAAGACATAATATGATAGAGAGAAGATACGGCATAGATAATTCCTACCTTCTATATAAGTTCTTTTATATTATCCTTTCCCTTAAAGCGACTTTTAATGAGTAAATATTGTTCCATTTCATACACAAGTTGAACAAGTTTCGCACGTATCTCAAATTCTTCGCGTGTAGCTGGCAATGGCATGTCTCTAAATAATCCCCTCATTTCCTGAAGCTGCCTTAAGGAAATAACGCCTGTACTCTCAGGGCTAATAGCATTACCAATATTTTCAACAACATCTGCAATCATGTCAGCTTGTTCATACGTCCACGATAAAGAAGCTGCTAGTGGTATCATTCGCTCTAAAATTTCGAATTGTTGCATACGCATATTAAAATAACGATAGTAATAATCATCTTCTCGCATAAATGCATTTTCAAGTTTTTTAAACGATAAATCTCTTGCTTCATTTAACATATTCTCGGTTTCAATGAGTTCTGATCCACTCCAACTACTTTCTCGATTTCGTAAATACACAACCATTTCAAACAAAATCGTTTTAAAATTACTCTCTATTTTATCCTGATACTCTTTTAGCTTATTTTCACTACTCGGCATATACATATTTACTAATAACGCCACGCTAATTCCTATCGTTAATATAGCAATTTCATTTCCAACTATAAACCATGTAATTTGCTTCAATGAATATAGATGCATAACAATAACTGAACTCGTGACAATACCTTCTTGAATTTTAAGCATTACTGCAGTCGGAATAAATGTAAGTAACAATATGCTAATTGCAAGTGGTGTATAGCCGATCGTTTCAAAAATACAAAACGCGAATACCATTGATAATACACACGCTAGAAAACGATGTAACGACACTTGAAGCGATTTGCGCTTCGTATTTTGTACACATAAAATAACTAAAATACCTGCTGAACTATAAAATTCTAATCCTAATAACTGAGCAATAAAAACTGCCGCGCCTGTCCCTATTGCTGTTTTTACTGTACGGTATCCAATTTTGAACATATCATTGCTCCTATATGTATAAACGTATTTACAGCTAGTATAAAAAAAGGATGACACAATGTCATCCTTTTCTACTTATTATTCACATAACCTTTTCATATTACAATATTTTTTGTAAAAATTGTTGCGCACGTTCACTTTTCGGCGCTGCAAAAAATTCTTCTGGCGCACTATCTTCTACAAGCTTTCCTCCGTCCAAGAAAAGAACACGATCTGCCACTTCTTTTGCAAAGCCCATTTCATGTGTAACGATAGCCATCGTCATTCCTGTCGTAACTAACGATTTCATAACTTCTAACACTTCTTTCACCATCTCTGGATCTAGCGCCGATGTCGGTTCATCAAATAACATAACTTCCGGTTCCATCGCTAACGCTCTTGCAATTGCTACACGTTGCTTTTGTCCTCCCGACAAACGATTCGGATACGTATTTTTTTTATCTACTAATCCAACCTTTTCTAAAAGTTTCTCAGCTTTCTTTTCAGCTTCTTGCTTCGTTACCCCTTTTACATTGATAGGAGCATACGTAATATTTTCTAATACAGTCATATGAGGAAATAAGTGAAAATGCTGAAATACCATACCGACATTTTCACGAACATGCATAACATTCGTTTTCGGATTCGTTACTTCTTCCGTTCCAATCCAAATGTGACCATCCGTTGGTGCTTCTAACATATTCATACAACGTAAAAATGTTGATTTTCCTGATCCAGAAGGTCCTATAATTGCAACTACTTCCCCTTTTTCAATCGTTGTTGTAATTCCTTTTAATACTTCGTTTTTACCAAATGATTTATGAAGGTTTTCAATTTTAATCACTTTTCTTCATTCTCCCTTCAATTGCCTTCCCGACTAATGTAAGAATAATGACTAACATATAATAAATCAGTCCAACAAAAAGTAATGGTTCAAGATATTTAAATGTCTCACCGCCTACAATGTAAGCACGACGCATTAAATCAGTCGCGCCTATTACTGTTACTACAGCTGATTCTTTCGTAAGTGTCGCAAATTCGTTCACAAGCGCTGGTAATATATTTTTTAATGCTTGAGGGAAAATAATATTTCTCATCATTTTTCCGTATGGTATCCCTAAAGCCATTGCTGCTTCTGTTTGTCCTTTATCAACTGCTTGAATACCAGCACGAATTACTTCTGACATGTATGCACCTGAATTCAAGCTAAATGCAAGTACAGCTGCTAAGAATGCTGGTATTTCATAACCAATTATTTGCGGGACACCGAAATAAATAATCATTAATTGCAATACAAGTGGTGTACCACGAAAAATTGATGTATAAAAATCTGCTGCTATATTTAATGCTCGTATTCTAGCAATTTTACAAAGTGCTAATAACGTTCCTAAAATAAATCCTGCTAAAGCTGATACCGCTACAATTTTCAAAGTAACTTCTAAACCTTTTAGTATATATGGTATCGAAGGCGTAATCGCCGAAAAATCTAAGTTCATTCTTTTCATTCCCCTCACAGAAAAGTGAAAGGCAGCTTATTTTCCGCTGCCAAACCATTTCTTCACTAATTTATCCATTTCTCCATTTTCTTGCATTTTTTTAATTACTTTATTAAATTCAGCTGTTTTATCACTGTTTTTCGGAAGGGCAATTGCTGCTCCAACTTCTTCTGGCGCTTCTTTAATTTCAATTCCTTGTAAATCTTTCATTTTCTCTAAATAATTTTTAGCAACTGTGTCTTCTATAATTGCAGCGTCAAAACGACCAGCTTTAATTTCTTGTACGATTTCTGGTATACGGTCACGTCCCTCAACTTGGAAATCTACTTGTTTTTTAAATTCTGCCGCTTTCTCTTCTTGAATAGATCCTGTTTGTACCCCTACTTTTTTCCCTTTTAAATCCTCTACAGATTTAATGTTAGAATCCTTTTTAGAAACAACCATATTTTTCGCAACAAAATAAATATCTGTAAAATCAACATTATTTTTACGCTCTGCAGTTGGCGTCATGCCTGCCATTACGAAATCAACTTTTCCTGAACTAAGAGATGCTAATAAACCACCAAAATCCATATCTTTCACTTTCACTTCATACCCAAGTTCTTTTCCGATATATTTAGCAACATCAACATCAAAACCAATAATTTCATCACTTTTTGAAGCTTCCACGTATTCATATGGTTTATAATCTGCTGAAGTCCCCATTACGAGTACTTTCTTATTTCCTTTTGTTTCTTTTGATTCCCCATTACTACAAGCGCTGAATATACTTACAATTAAAATAAGTGCAAACGATATTGATACTAACTTCTTCATCTTTCTTCCCCCTAATAATGTATATTTAAAAGTTTAATAGAATATTTATTCGATGTTTGTATTGTATCAGCACTTTTATTTTTATGCAATATATAAAATAAAAATAAATAATAAAGCAATATAAATGCTATTTGTTATGTATAAAATGATGCATAAAATAACATAACTATGCATATCTCTGAAATTTTAATAATAAATAAAAAAGGCGGCACATCCACTTGATTGTGGACGTGCCGCCTTTTCTCTTATTTTTTATAGTTCTTCACAATTCTCTTCAAAATATGATTGTAGTTTCGCAATAACTTGCATCGGTTCATGACCTTCAATTTCATGACGCTCTACCATCGTTACAATTTTTCCATCTTTTAATAAAGCAAATGATGGAGAAGAAGGTGGGTACCCTTCGAAATATTCACGCGCTCTTGCTGTCGCTTCTTTATCTTGACCTGCAAACACCGTTACAAGGTGGTTAGGACGTTTATCATAATGTACGGAATGCGCAGCAGCAGGACGAGCAATACCACCTGCACAACCACATACAGAGTTTACCATTACAAGTGTTGTTCCATTTCTTTTAAACGCTTCTTCTACCGCTTCTGGCGTCGTCAATTCTGTATATCCAGCAGAGACAATCTCTTCACGCGCTTGGCGGACAACATCATTCATAAAAAAGTTAAAATTAATCACTCTTTTCCCTCCTCTAAAACTACCTATTTGTATCTTACCAGTTAATGTTTATGAAATACAAGTAAGTTTACTTGTATTTCAGTATAGAAAAGGTGTTAGAGCAATTGCTCTAACACCTTTTCTTTAATGACCACGATGTTTTTGCTTTGCTTTTTGTACTTTAATTAAACGTCTTCTTTCTTTTTCAGCTTCTCGCTTCTCCTTAGACTGCACTTTCTTTTCTTGTTTATGCAATTCATAAGATAAACTAATCGCCTCTTGCGCCTTAGTAAAACGTTTAACATTTGTTTCTTTTGCTGCTTGTCGTATGATACGCTTTATGTTTTTAGGACGCTGTTTTTCTTTAACTTCTACACCACATTTTGCAAAATGCTGAAAATGCTCTAAAAGTGAACTATTCACAAACATAAGCACTTCTTCATCTGACGGTTCCGCTCCAAAAATATACCTCGCTCCATACAATTTCCCTTGTTCTTTACATGTAATGATTCCAACAAAAAATTGGCCATCGTGATATACTGTCAACTCCATTGACAGCCCCTCCTTTAAAAAATTAGAAATACGGGACATCCCGGAGGGGAAGGTTACTGACATGAAATCATGCGTCTGGACTACCAACCAGAGCTGTGTTTTTGTATTTCTTTCACTTTTATTATATCTTTTTTTTCCATAATCTTCATATATTCAACAATCATTTTTTTATGCGATCCTACAATATAGTCAGGTAGTTCTGTTACTGAAAAGAATTTAAGCTGAACTGCTTCTTCTTTATTCATAACAAAATCCCCTTCGTATTCATCCGTATAATAGGCGGTTGTTACAGATTGAAATTCATCACCGTTTGCTAATTTTGTAAAGTAGTTCGCTCCAGAAAATACATTGATTAGTCGCAAGTTCTTCACTTTTATTCCTGTCTCTTCATATACTTCACGATAAGCTGTTTCTTCTGGTGATTCACTAAGCTCCATTAGCCCGCCAGGTAGCCCCCATTTTCCGTACGGCTCTGTCCGCTGCTGCAATAAAACATAACCATTTTCATTTATAACGAGTACAACAGCACCAACTAAAATTAAAGGGCGATGACCAACTATTTTTCGTAATTCTTCTACATATCCCACCGTATCGCCTCCTTTTTCGTTGTCCACACTATTGTATCATATGTACGAAACGACAAAATGCGTATATTTTTCATTTTTTTAACAAAATATTTATTTTATGTGATTCATCTACTGTAGCTAACATAATGGATTCGACTTCTGTACTCTCCTCTAGAAATTCTCTCGCCCACGCTTCTGTTTTTCCTAATAATGCAAGAACATCTTTCTGAATCCTCCCATCCTTTACTAATACAAAAGAAACTGGAGATTTTCTTCCCGCCACTTTAAGATCAAGCCGCGAAACTGCTTCATATTCTGGATACCGAAATATAGAAACGACACCGTTCGCTTCCCATAATGCTAATTTAATCGTTTGAATATCGCTCACATTTCGCATACGAAGTTCCGAAAACAAATATTCCACGGTATTTCTCGCCTTTTTCAAATTGCTAAAATCAATGGAACCATTATGTATAAGAATGATAGGTGCTGGCTCTAAAAAGCGTCTCCATTTATCCCATTTCAGCATTAAAACTGAGCTTATAATATGAAGTACAACGAGTATGAACGTTGTAATCATCGAGCCCAGTAACCCTACTTTTTCATCAGACAATGCGTTAGAAACATTCCCACCAAGCAATAACACTAATACAACATCTAAAAAACGAAGTTGTGCGATAGACCTTTGCCCCATTGCTTTCGCAACTAATATTAAAAATATGTATGCTATAATAGCCCGAATAACCCATTCACTATTAGAAAGATGCCGTGCTCCTTCAAAAATATGCATATGCATCACTTTGCACTCCTTACCCGTCTCAAACTGCTATCCTGTTTTAGTTTGCAACGTTTATGAGCATATATGTAAAAAAAGCTGGTTCGTTTAAAAACGAACCAGCTTTTTTTACTTAACGGAAAACATATATTTTTTATAAGTTTTCCGTACCGATAGTATGAGCCCCATCATAATCATATTCGAGAATAAGGAACTTCCCCCATACGATAAGAAAGGTAATGCAATACCTTTTACAGGCATTAATCCAACGATCATACCGATGTTTTGGAATATTTGAACTGTTAATATACCGATCGATCCAGCGCATAATAATGTACCAAATAAATTATCAGCGGAATAACCAATAATAATTGTTCGATATAGTAGTAATAGGAACAAGAAAACAACTAAGGCTGCTACGATAAATCCACCTTCTTCGGCAATTGTAGCGAAAATAAAGTCAGTATGCTTCTCTGGGATATAGACGCTTCCTCCCCCAAACCCTTTACCTTCCATTCCTCCACTACCTACAGCTAAAATCGATTGCTGTGTTTGATAACCTTGATCTGCATTTTCAAATGGATTTAACCAACCTACAATACGCGACTGTTGGTGAGGTTTTAGTAAAGTAACTAACTTATTATAGAAAAAATCTTGATACTTAAAGAAAATAAATATTAAAGCAGATAATATGGTCAACGGAATAACTGTACATAATGCTATCAATTTCTTTTGAATACCTGACATAAATAAAATACATGCAATAGCAGCAGCATATAAGAACACCATACCTGTATCAGGTTGACTATATACAACCGCCATAGGTGGAAGTGACACTAGCATAATTTTACCTACTAGCTTTAAATCTGTTTGGAATGTCCTTGCCATATACTGTGCATTATGTTTTACTGCTATACTCGCTACTACAAGTAGCAATGCAATTTTGAAAAACTCAGACGGCTGAATTTGTCCAAATACTGGGAAAACAAACCATCTTTTTGCACCTAATTTTTCAGGTGTAAAACCTGATGGTGGTAATACTTTCAAAAGAATAAGTGAAGCAAACCCAGCAATATAAAGCGGCCAAGATAATTTTTGTAACTGATCTAAATCAATGCTTGCAACAAGAAGTAACAATACAACCCCAATTATGTAGTTAACACCTTGTTTCATAGCAAAGTTTGCAGCTCCATACTGTCCCGTTTGCTGACTGCTATATATAGCAGCTATACTCGTCACACATAGTGCACACAAAATTAAAATTAATTTTACATCTAAACTTTTTAGAAACTCGGTACTTCTTTTCATGACATCCTCCTGAAACATTGTTACGGCAAAAATAAAAAACCAGGAGTCAACATTCTTCATGTTTTGACGACTGATTACACATTATCTATAAAACACTTATATAGAATAACTCTCTTTTTCATACAATACAATATATTATACTACAGTTTCATCAGTAAGATTTGCCAAAAAAATTATTCTTTTCTTATTTTATATCCATATACCATATATCAGCAATGTATTTT
The DNA here is from genome assembly GCF_002975115.1 of Bacillus sp. MYb78. NCBI lineage: Bacteria > Bacillati > Bacillota > Bacilli > Caryophanales > Bacillaceae > Bacillus > Bacillus sp. MYb78. The sequence goes on along the minus strand of NZ_PCOB01000006.1, from coordinate 74,479 downwards.
CGTAAATTCCTAATACATAATCGTTTATTGTAAGATTACTGGGAAAGGTATTTATACATATAGTAGGATGTAGATGAAGAAATAAGATGATAAAAAGCTCGCATAAGCGAGCTTTTTATTAATATACAGATGTATTATTTTCTGACATGTTTTCTAAAATTTCTTTAACACGCCCTAAGAACTTACCACAAATTAAACCATCAAGTACGCGGTGATCAAGTGATAAACATAAGTTAACCATGTCACGAGCACCGAACATACCGTTATCCATAATTACTGGGCGTTTTACAATTGATTCAACTTGTAAAATAGCCGCTTGTGGGTAATTAATAATACCCATAGATTGAACAGAACCGAATGATCCTGTGTTATTAATTGTAAATGTTCCACCTTGCATTTCGTCTGCTTTTAACGATTTCGTGCGTACTTTTCCTGCAAGTTCTGTAATTTCACGAGCGATACCTTTAATTGTTTTCTCGTCCGCTTGCTTAATTACTGGTACAAATAGTTCTTCCTCTGTTGCAACAGCGATAGAAAGGTTAATATCTTTCTTCTGAACAATTTTATCGCCAGCCCACATTGAATTGATTTGAGGATACTCTTTTAACGCTTGTGCTACTGCTTTTACGAAGAAAGCAAAGAACGTTAAGTTAAAGCCTTCACGCTTCTTAAAGTCACCTTTGATTGAGTTACGGTATGACACAAGGTTTGTCACATCTACTTCAATCATCATCCAAGCATGTGGTGCTTCGTGTTTACTACGTAACATGTTCGCTGCGATTGCTTTACGCACACCTGTTACTGGAATTTCGATATCTCCAGGCATTGTAGGTACAGAAATTGGTTTCGCAGCTTCTACTTTTTGCGCTACTGGTGCTGCTTTTGGTGCTTCTGGGCGAGCTTCTACTACTGCCGCTACAGCTTCCTCTTTCTTCGCCGCACCTGCTTGCGGAATATTTCCAGATTCCACTAGCTTTAAAATATCTTTACGAGTGATACGGCCGTTTGCTCCCGTACCCTCTACTAGATCTAAATCAACGTTATGCTCACCCGCAAGTTTTAACACAGCTGGTGAAAAACGTGGTTTTCCATCAGTTGGTTGTTTTACTTTCGGTGCTTTCTCGGGCGTAATTGCTGCTGCCTTTGGTTCTTCTTTCGTTTTTTCCTCAACAGCTGTTGCTGCTACTTCGTCTGCGCCTTCTACTTGAATCACACAAACTACTTCACCTACAGCTAATGTATCACCTTCACCAGCGATTAACTCTTTCACAATACCAGTGAAAGAAGATGGTACTTCAGCATTTACTTTATCAGTCATTACTTCTGCAAGCGGATCATACTTGTTTACGTGATCGCCAACATTAACGAGCCATTTACTAATTGTGCCCTCTGTAACGCTCTCCCCGAGCTGAGGCATTGTAATATTTTCTACAGCCATGTATAGTCCCCCCGATTAAAATTCCGCAAGTTCACGCATTGCTTTTTCAACTTTATCTGGATTTACCATAAAGAATTTTTCCATTGTTGGTGCATATGGCATTGCTGGAACGTCTGGACCTGCAAGACGTGCGATTGGCGCATCTAAATCAAATAGACAGTTTTCAGCAATAATTGCTGCCACTTCACTCATAATGCTTCCTTCTTTATTGTCTTCTGTTACAAGAAGAACTTTACCTGTTTTAGAAGCTGCTTCAATGATTGCTTCTTTATCTAATGGATATACAGTACGTAAATCAAGAATGTGTGCAGAGATGCCATCTTGTGCTAACTTTTCAGCTGCTTGAAGAGCAAAATGAACACATAATCCGTACGTGATAACTGTAATATCATCACCTTCACGTTTTACATCTGCTTTTCCGATTGGTAATACGTAGTCATCCTCCGGCACTTCACCTTTAATTAAACGATATGCACGTTTATGTTCGAAGAATAATACTGGATCTTCATCACGAATGGCTGCTTTTAATAAGCCTTTTGCATCATATGGTGTAGAAGGGATAACGATTTTTAAACCTGGCTGGTTTGCAAACATCGCTTCTACAGATTGTGAATGATACAATGCACCGTGAACACCCCCACCAAATGGTGCACGGATTGTAACTGGACAAGTCCAATCATTATTAGAACGATAACGAATTTTTGCTGCCTCAGAAACAATTTGGTTTACTGCTGGCATGATGAAATCAGCAAACTGCATTTCAGCGATTGGACGCATACCATACATTGCTGCACCAATTGCTACCCCAGCAATTGCAGATTCTGCAAGCGGTGCATCAAGCGCACGATCTTCACCAAATTGATCATACAAACCGTGTGTCGCTTTAAACACGCCACCTTTTTTACCAACATCTTCTCCTAAAACGAATACTTTCTCATCGCGTTCCATTTCTTCGCGCATTGCTAATGTAATAGCATCAATATAAGACATTACAGCCATGAAACGTTCCCCCCTATTCTGCGTATACGTGCTTCAATGCATCTTCAGGTGCTGCATACGGAGCATTTTCTGCATATTCTGTTGCTTCATTTACGATATGCATAATTTCGTCTAACATTTGTTTTTCCGATTCCTCAGTTAACACACCAGCTTCTTTTAAATAAGCCGCGAATGTTATAATTGAATCTTTTTTCTTTGCTTCTTCTACTTCTTCTTTATCACGATAAACACGATCATCATCGTCACTAGAATGTGCTGTTAAACGATATGATACTGTTTCAATTAAAGTTGGGCCTTCACCACGACGACCGCGATCTGCTGCTTCTTTTACAGCTTTATATACTGCAAGCGGATCGTTTCCGTCTATTGTATATCCAGGCATACCATAACCAATTGCACGATCTGATACGTTTTTACATGCTAATTGTTTTTCAACCGGAATAGAGATTGCATATTTGTTATTTTCACACATAAAAATAACAGGTAGTTTGTGTACACCAGCAAAGTTTGCCCCTTCATGGAAGTCACCTTGGTTTGAAGAACCTTCTCCAAATGTAACGAACGTTACTAAATCTTTCTTCTCCATTTTTCCAGCTAGTGCAATACCAACTGCATGTGGTACTTGCGTTGTTACTGGAGATGAACCTGTAACAATACGATTTTTCTTTTGACCGAAGTGACCAGGCATTTGACGACCACCAGAGTTTGGATCTCCAGCTTTCGCGAAAGCAGACAACATAAGCTCTTTAGCTGTCATACCAAATGCTAGTACAACACCCATATCACGGTAGTATGGTAATGCATAATCTTTCTCTCTATCAAGAGCGAACGCCGCTCCAACTTGTGCAGCCTCTTGTCCTTGACAAGAAATTACGAATGGAATTTTACCAGCACGGTTTAATAACCACATACGTTCGTCAATTTTACGTGCAAGTAACATCGTACGGAACATTTCTAATACTTGCTCATCACTTAAGCCAAGCTCTTCATGGCGCTTTTCTTTTACTTCTGCCATTTTTCATAACCTCCTAAATCCACATTTTTATGCGTGTAACGCTCTTCCATCTACAGCAAGTGCTGCTTCACCAATCGCCTCAGATAATGATGGATGCGGATGAATTGTATGTGCTACTTCCCAAGGTGTTGCATCAAGTACTCTTGCAAGACCAGCTTCAGAAATCATATCTGTTACATGTGGTCCAATCATATGAACACCAAGAATGTCATTTGTCTCTTCATCAACTACAAGTTTTACGAAACCATCTGATTCTCCGTATACAAGTGCTTTTCCGATTGCGCGGAATGAGAACTTACCTACTTTTAACTTATAGCCTTTTTCTTTCGCTTCTTGTTCTGTTAAGCCAACAGAAGCAACTTCTGGACTGCTATATACGCATTTTGATACCATAGAGTAATCAATTGGTGTAACTTCTTTCCCTGCAATATGTTCTACTGCAGCAATCCCTTCATGAGAAGCAACGTGAGCAAGTTGCAGGCCACCGATTACATCTCCAATTGCGTAAATATGCGATTCTTTCGTTTGATAAAACTCATTTGTTTGAATGTATCCTTTTTCCACAACGATATCTGTGTTCTCTAAGCCAATATTTTGCGTATTCGCTTGTCTTCCTACAGATACAAGCATTTTTTCTGCTTTAAATTCTTTATTCTCACCGTTATGTTCAGCTTGGATTGTTACTCCATTATCTTTTACCAATGTTTCTGGTAATACTTTTGCACCAGTTACCACTTTAATACCTTTTTTCTTGAATAGACGTTGCATTTCTTTTGAAACGTCTTGATCTTCTAGTGGTAATATCGTTTTTGCATACTCTAATACTGTAACTTCTACACCGAAGTCAGCAAGCATAGATGCCCACTCAATACCGATTACACCGCCACCAACGATAATAATCGAACTAGGAAGCGTTTCCATTTTTAGGGCATGATCCGAAGACATTACGTATTCTCCATCTAATTCTAAACCTGGTAATGAATTTGGACGAGAACCTGTTGCAACAAGTACATTTTTTGGAATTAACATTTCATTCTCTTCTCCACTTGCAAGTTCAACTGAAATTGTCCCTGGCATAGGAGAGAAAATAGACGGGCCAAGAATACGACCAATACCTTCAAACACATCAATTTTACCTTGTTTCATTAAATGTTGAACACCTTTATGAAGCTGCGTTACAATCTTCTCTTTACGCTCTTGTACTTTCGCAAAGTTTAGTTCTACATTGCTTGCAATAACTCCGAACTCTTCGCTTTTTTTAGCAGTTGCATATACTTCCGCACTACGTAAAAGAGCTTTACTAGGAATACATCCTTTGTGTAAACAAGTACCACCAAGATTTTCTTTTTCGACTAGTGCTGTTTTTAACCCTAATTGTGATGCACGAATTGCAGCAACATATCCACCAGTACCGCCGCCAACGATGACTAAATCATATTCTTTTGCCATTATCTCAACCCCTAGCTACCGTTTCTTTTTCACGTACAACGTATTCTTTTGGAGCTTCTTCTTCACGTAATACACGAAGTGCTCCTTCTGCTAACGCTTCTAACTCATCTTCGCCTGGATGTACGATAACATCTGCAATCCAGTCCACTCGCTCTTTTATTTCATCGACAAGAATTTTACTGTATGCCAGTCCACCAGTTAATACGATTGCATCGATTTTCCCGTGAAGTACAGCGCTAGCTCCGCCAATCTCTTTTGCAACTTGATATGCCATTGCTTTGTAAATAAGAGTTGCTTCAGGATCACCTTTTTCAACCATTTGCTCTACTTTAATCGCATCATTTGTACCGATTAAACTTACAAGTCCACCTTGTCCGACAAGTTTTTTAATCATTTCATCACGGTAATACTCACCAGAGAAACACATTTCTACTAGTTGCCCTACTGGTACTGTACCAGCGCGCTCTGGACTAAATGGTCCTTCTCCGTTTAAACCGTTATTCACATCGATTACTCTTCCTTTTTTATGAGCACCAACTGTAATACCGCCACCCATATGTGTAACTAATAAATTTAAATCCTCGTATTTGTGATTTAACTGTTCAGCTACTTTACGAGCAACTGCTTTTTGATTTAATGCATGGAAGATACTTTTGCGTTCCATACCAGCAATACCACTTATACGAGCAACCGGCTCCATCTCATCTACAACGACAGGATCCACAATGAATGCAGGAATGTTTAATCCAGAAGCAATTTCATATGCTAAAATGCCTCCAAGGTTTGAAGCGTGATGACCGCTAAAGCCATTTTTCAAATCTTCTAACATCGCATCGTTTACTGTATACGTACCGCCTTCGATTGGACGAAGTAATCCACCACGTCCACAAACAGCGTTTAATTTTGAAATGTTAATACCATGAGAATGTAGAACTTCTAAAATCGTTTCTTTTCGAAACTCATATTGGTCGATAATTCTCTTATATTTTCCAATCTGTTCTACGTCATGACGAATCGTTTCTTCTAGAACGGGTCTTTCATTATCAAAAACACCAATTTTTGTGGATGTACTACCTGGGTTAATAACAAGAATTCGATTTACAGACAATGTTGCTACCTCCACTAATAAATTCAAAAGGAAGTGGAAACCTCATAAGAGGTAACCACACCTTTTGTAAAAGTTATATATGAATGATTAGCGACGGCTAATAATATCGTGACCGTTGCGTAAGTAAGTGCTACGAGAATTTTTCAAGCTTGCAATGCGCTCTTCAGCTAGACGATCTGCCGCTACATAAGTTGCTATGCCATCGCGTTTTGAAATTTCGATTACTTTTGCAATCGTGTCATAAATAGACTCAACACGTTTTAGTGCACGTTCTCTATTGTATCCATATAATTCGTCTGCTACGTTAATTACGCCACCTGCATTAATTACATAATCTGGTGCGTATACAATACCCATTTCATGAATGATGTCACCGTGACGATCTTCTTTTAATTGGTTATTTGCAGAACCTGCGATTACTTTTGCTTTAAGTTGTGGAATAGTTTCATCATTAACTGTTGCGCCTAATGCACATGGTGCGTAAATATCGCATTCAACACCGTAAATTTCATTTGGTTCAACTGCTGATGCACCGAATTCTTCTACAGCACGTTGTACAGCTTCTTTATTAATATCTGTAACGATTAATTTTGCTCCTTCAGCGTGTAAATGTTTGCATAGGTGATATGCTACGTTACCAACGCCTTGAACAGCAATTACTTTTCCTTCTAAATTGTCAGTACCGAAAGCTTCTTTTGCAGCTGCTTTCATACCACGATAAACACCGTATGCAGTTACTGGAGATGGGTTACCAGAAGAACCGAATGATGGTGAGATACCTGTTACAAAGTCAGTTTCTTCGTGGATAATATCCATATCATCTACTGTTGTACCAACATCTTCAGCTGTAATGTATCGTCCGTTTAGCCCTTGGATATAACGTCCTAGTGCACGGAACATTGCTTCGCTCTTATCTTTACGAGGATCACCGATAATTACTGTTTTCGCACCACCTAAGTTTAAACCAGCTGCTGCGTTTTTGTATGTCATCCCTTTTGCAAGACGCAATGCATCTTCAATCGCCGCTTCTTCAGAATCATATGTCCACATTCTTGTTCCACCAAGAGCCGGTCCAAGTGTTGTATCATGAATTGCAATAATTGCTTTTAAACCAGATTCTTTATCTTGACAAAATACTACTTGCTCATAATCATATTTTTCTAAGTATTCGAAGATTTCTAATGTCATTGTCGTTTCCCCCTAATGTTTTACCCTTTTTGGTTTATTTTGAAGCAGTCGCAACTGCCAATGCTAATGAATATACTTTTGTTTCTGCTGAATCAGCACGAGATGTTAAAACAATCGGTGCTTTTGCGCCAGCAATCATTGCTCCTACTTTTGCATCCGCAAAGTATACGAGTGATTTATATAGCACATTTCCAGCTTCAATCGTTGGGACGAGTAAAATATCTGCCTTACCTGCTACATCACTTACTATGCCTTTATGCTCTGCTGCAATTTGTGATACTGCATTATCTAAAGCAAGTGGTCCATCAACGATACAATCTTTAATTTGTCCGCGGCGATTCATTTGTGTTAACATCGCTGCATCAATTGTCGCCTGCATCGCTGGATTCACAACTTCTACTGCTGCAATTGGTGCCACTTTTGGCAAGTCGATTCCTATTGCCCGGGCAACTTCTACAGTATTTTGTATAATAGCAGCTTTTTGTGTTACATCAGGTGCGATGTTCATCGCTGCATCTGTAACGAAAATAAGACGATCATAATTTAGAACTTCAAATGCTGCTACATGTGAAAGTACGCTACCTTTACGTAGGCCCCACTCTTTGTTTAACACAGCCTTCAAAATATTCGCTGTTGGGATGTTACCCTTCATAAGCACGTCTGCCTCACCATTTCTCACAGATTTAACAGAAAGTTCTGCAGCCTCTGCATTAGACATTGCTGCAATCACTTCAACATGTTCTGAAGTTTGTAAACCATGTTCTTGTAGCATCCCCATTATTTTTTCTTGATTTCCATATAGACGAAATTGAGCTAGCTGTAATTTAATTGCTTTCGCTACAGCTTCAATTACTTCATGATCTTCAGCTACTGCTACAGCTACAGTTTTTTTAGGCTGTCCCGCTGCTTGATCAATTAAGTATTCTAACTTCATATTTTGTAATCAACCCTTTCCGTCGTCCCTCGTCTATTTATAAAGCAAATACCGTGCCAACTTTCAAAAGTGGTCTTACCAATAATGAAAACGCATTCAAAATGCAGTAAAATCAATACTTTGGAAAATAACAAAAGATTCTGTCTTATTTTGTCGCTTTTTGTATACCATGCAATAAATTGCACGGTACGCAATTTATTGCATGCTATTTTTTGCATGGTCATACTTTTCTAGCTTATAATATAAATTTCGAACGGAAATTCCTAACGCTTTTGCAGTTTGTGTTTTATTCCCATCAAATCTCTCCAAATATTCATGAATAATATTCCCTTCAAACTCTGTTACTAAATGTTCAAGTGGCTTTTCTTCTAATTCAGGTAATAAATGAGATTGCTTTGACTCCACCTGCTCTTCATTATGTAATGGCGGTAAATGTTGTACATCAATATAGATCTCGTTATAATTCATAAAAATAATCGCTCGTCCTAAAATATTTTCAAGTTCTCTCACATTTCCTGGCCATTCGTATGATTGTAAATATAAAATAGCTGAATCAGTGAGCCCTTCTACATTACGACCATAATCTTGATTAATTTTTTGAATCAACCTGTCCGCAATTTTCGGTATATCTCCTTTACGTTGACGAAGAGATGGAATTTGAATTGGAATTTTATTTAATCGATAATATAAATCCTCCCTAAACTTCCCTTCTAGAATAGCCTTTTCTAAATTCACATGTGTCGCTGCAATTACTCGAACATTAATGGGTATTGCTTTCGTTCCACCAACTTTTACAATTTCTTTTTCCTGCAATACACGAAGGAGTTTCGCTTGTGTATTTGCAGATAACTCCCCTATTTCATCTAAAAAAATACTACCGTTATTCGCTTCCTCAAAGAACCCACGTTTCCCGCCTCTTTTCGCTCCAGAAAACGCCCCTTCCTCATAACCAAATAATTCACTTTCTAACAACGTCTCCGAAATGGCCGCACAGTTTACACGGACAAATTTATTGTATTTTCGATTACTTCCATTATGGATTGCATGTGCAAACAATTCTTTACCAGTCCCAGATTCACCGCGTAACAGTACCGTTGCTGGTGTATTCGCTCCTAGCTTCGCCTGTTCGATAGCTGCCGTTGTTTCATCTGAATTTCCGACAATATCATCAAATGAATATTTTGCTTCTAATGTGCGAATAATTTGCCTTGCTCTATTCAATTCATTTGTTAACTTTTGAATTTCCGACACGTCACGGATAACGCCAACGCTTCCTTTCAATATTCCATCCACAATAACTGGCGCTACGTTTACAATTACATCGCGCTTTTTTTGCCCAATCTTCATATGTATTCCGCGCACCGCACGACGCGTTCGAAGTACTTTCATATGCATACTTTCGCCTTCTACAATATCAGTTGTAGCAGGCTTCCCAATAATATCTTCTTCTGTTAGACCCGTTAATTTCGTATATGCCGGGTTAATGACTAAACCTCTTCCTTTTTCATCCACAACCGAAATCGCTTCTTCAGATGAGTTGATAATTGCCTCTAATAGTGTTTGAATTTCTTTTAAGTCTGTAACTTCTTCCGCTAAATCTACAACTTCTGTTATATCTTTAAAAATTGCAAATGCCCCTTGTACCTCTCCGCCTTCTTTTAATATCGGTATACGCGTTGTAATAATTTTCTTTCCATTCTCTAATGTTAGTTCATAATTTACTTCTATTTGTTTCGTACGTATAATGCGAAGTAATTTACTAGTGGGAATGACTTCTAAAATATATTTTCCTATCGCCTCTTCTTTTTTATATCCGATAATACGCTCCGCACTTTTATTAAAAAGACGAACTTGTCCCTCTCGATCAATTACGATCATGCCGTCATGCGTAGAATTTAAAATTAATTCTCCTTGTTGCGTTTGTTCCTCTAACCGCCCAATTAACCCTTCCTTCTCATGCGCTAATCCTGTAACAATTTTTGCAATATCACCTGGTATAAGAAGAGTGTCTTTTTTCTTTTTTTCCAATAAAACTTTATGTACATCATCTTCACCTGTCATATCAAATATTACATCGATATGCATAGAAAGAAATGGAGTTACGCTTTCTCCAATTGCAATTCCATATTCCTTAGCAATTTGTAATCCTTTTGCCAACGGATTTATATCAATAATCCCTATAATTTGAAATATATTCGAACTTTGTAACAGATTCAGCAGTGCGCTCCCGCCTTCACCTGCACCAACAATTAATACTTTTTGTTTCATATATTACACTTCCTCTCGAAGTAACTCTGCAAATTTTTTCACACCCTTATCTTACTCGTTCAGCACCCTCTTGACAAACCCCCTTTCCGTATAACATCATTAAAATATACGAAATAATCTGAAAAGGAGAGTTATGTATGCAGCGTTACGTTGCTCTACTATTAGCACTCATCCCTATTTCATTAGCTGTGTTTGGTATAAAGTTAATGAGAGATACTGTATTCGGGATTCTATTTCCACCAATCTCTATACTGTGGTTACAATTTTTAATCGGCGCTCTCTGCTTCGGGCTCGGGTTTTATATCTTCGGTGGCTTCGTCTTGCACCGAGACCGTAAACGAAATAAAGTACAAGCTCGATTTAGAAGATAGGAATGCCCCACTATTTATAAATAAAAAAATGAGACCGTTACACGCGGTCTCATTTTTTTATTGGCAACAACGTTCTTGCCGTTTCAGGGTAATCAGTAATAATCGCCGATATATTCATATCAAAATATTTACGCATAAGCGTTTCTTCATTAATTGTATAAGGGCGAACCTCTACACCACTTTCCATCGTTAGTTCGGCAATAGCATCTTGAAGATAACGATAATTCGGATGTACTGCTGTAGCTCCCATTTTTTTTGCGTATGCCCACGGACTATGCAAACCTTCGCGATATAAAATAGCTGTTTGAATATCAGGAGCCATCATATGGCACCGTTTCATACTGTAGTGATTAAACGAAGAAAATACAACGCGATCCTCTAAACTAAATTTCCGTACAAGCGTTATAACTTCTTCCTCTAAACCTCTGTATGGAATTTTATTATTTTTAAGTTCAATATTAAGTAGCAAACTCGTTCGTTCAAGCCATTCTAATACCTCTTCTAAAAGTGGTATTTTACAAAACCCTACTTTATCACCAAATTTATAACTTGCATCTAACTTGCATAAATCCTCATATACATAATTCCGAACCGCACCTTTTCCATTTGTTGTCCGGTCCACCGTTTCATCATGAATGACGACAACTTTTCCATCTTTCGTTAATTGAACATCAAGTTCAATTCCATCCGCTCTAAAAGACTCAGCTGCTTCAAATGAAATCATTGTATTTTCTGGGTACGTTCCAGCCGCACCACGATGTGCAAATATAAGAGTCATCCTCACTCCCCCAATCTTATGCTATACTATACGAAAAAGGAGGTACTTCTATGAGACCATTACAAATTTCTCCAGATACTGCAGTCCGCTTATCAAAAGCACTAGGTGTTCCACTTGAACAACTCATGCATATGCCGCAGCACATTTTAATTCAAAAGCTAGTTGAATTAGAAAAACAAAATAAAGACGAAGAGTAATACAGTCCTGTTTTGCAGGGCTTTTTATTGCCCTCCATTATACCATGGATACTTTCCCTACTAAAATTCTTTAATAGATGTACTTCGGTGCAATTTAGCCGTTCCTTCATCATTTAATAATGAATCATATCTTTTCTTTTTTGTTACAAGTCATAAAGAAAGCAGACTATTTATTTATAAGTCCCCATTGCATCCTTAAAACACGATAATACAAAACTAGAAAGCCTTTATATTATTTTTTATTGAACGTGCGGAGCATCCCCTGATTCGTATAGTTCTTTCGCCTTTTCCTCCCCGAATGTAGTTAAAATATAATGTTGCTCTTCTAACGCATCCATTGCTCTAGTTGCTTTACAAACGCTATCTTCTTGAGCATCCGAGAAATAATTGTGATCTTCTACAATTTTACTAAAATCTTTTTTCACCCATCTATCAGCAATTGCTAAAAGCTCATTTTTCTTCGCAAAGCTACTCTTATTTATGATTTCTTTTAACTTTTTAGCATTATTTTGAACCATTGGGATAGAGCCCGATTTTCGTTCTGCCACCACTTTTTGATGAGTCATGTGATGCATCGCTATAATGACTTCGCTTTCAGTAGAATTTTCAGTAACATACACATCAACAAAGACTCCATCTACCTCTCTACCTACTATCGTTTGGTCTTCTTTTTTGTCTATTTGAGCACTCACCTCTTTATCTGCTGGATTATCGGCAAGTTCTAACATTCCAAATGTAACTGCTACAGCAAGAACTCCCATAGCTGCTACTATTCCTAACCAAGTTAAAATTTTATTTTTCATTCCCCTTCTCCCTATCTATACCTATTTAATTACCTTATAAAAAACTCACTTATATGTAATATTACTAAAAATAGGTTTTATTTTCCATGGTATGAAATAATCTCTTTTTCTCAACAAAATAAAAAGACCAACGAATCATAAAATTCATTGGTCATTGAGTGAAAAGTTTATTGGTTTTAAAATTGATATTAAGTATAGATTTCAAGAATTTGTCGGCTTAGCTAAAGAGTAAACCCTTACTATCTTTACTCTCAGCTAGCTTTATGTTCAAGTCTCAGCTTATCCGCAACCATTGCGATAAACTCAGAATTCGTAGGTTTTGCTTTTGACATGGATACTGTATAACCGAATAAGGACGAAATAGAATCAATATTCCCACGGCTCCAAGCTACTTCAATCGCGTGACGAATTGCTCGCTCCACACGGCTTGCTGTGGTATTATATTTCTTTGCGATATCTGGATACAATACTTTCGTAATCGATCCTAATAATTCGATATCGTTGTATACCATGGAGATTGCTTCTCGTAAATACATATATCCTTTAATATGAGCGGGTACACCAATTTCATGAATGATACTCGTAATACTCGCATCTAAATTTTTCGGTTTTCCATCTACTGTTGTTGCTGATCGGAATGATGGTAGTGGACGTTTAATCATAGCATTTGCTTTACCACTCACTTGACGAATATGACTCGTTAAATTCTCCATATCAAATGGTTTTAATATGAAATATGAGGCACCTAAGTCAACTGCTTTTTTCGTCACATCTTCTTGCCCGAATGCTGTCAACATAATTACGCTAGGCTGTTTTAACCTTTCAATATGTCGCATTTTTTCCAATACAGCTAAACCATCTAAGTGTGGCATAATAATGTCTAAAACGAGTACATCAGGCTGCTTATCTGTTAATAAGTTTAAACACTCTTGACCATTATAAGCAGTACCGATTACTTCCATATCATCTTGAGCAGCTACATAGCTCTCTAACATTGATACTAGTTCTTTATTATCATCCACAAGACATACTTTAATTTTCTCCACAGCTTTTCCTCCCTTACCGAATCGATTCTCCGACATGTGTATCCTTCTAGGCTACATGAATTGTTCGACAATTGTGTGAAAATTCCCTTTTAAAGTTTCTTACTTTCCGATAAAATCACAAAAAAATATGTTTATCGTTCATTTATTCCCTTTCGCAACACATTCCATCATAGAAATACAACGAAACGTTCAACCCTTTTCTTTTATTTTACAACAAAAAACACCTCTTGCGGAGCTTTTACAAAATTTCAACGAATTTTTCAACAGAAAAAGCGAGCTAATATGTATTAGCTCGCTTTTTTCTCTTGATCATAAATATTAATTCCAGCTTGATGTAACATCCATTCAATATGAACACCATATCCTGATGTTGGATCATTTACAAATACATGTGTAACAGCACCAATTACTTTTCCATTTTGTACAATTGGACTTCCACTCATTCCTTGTACGATACCGCCCGTTTTCGCTAATAGACGTTTATCTGTTACTTTTATTACCATACCCTTTGTAGCTGGGAATTTTTGCTGCACTGCACTAACAACTTCAATATCAAACGCTTCTACTTTATCTTGATCAATAACTGTTAATATTTTTGCCGGTCCTTCTTTTACTTGATGAGATAATGCGATAGGCATTGCTTTATCCATTATACCGTTTTTCATATTCGTATTTAATTTTCCAAAAATACCATATGGACTATTAATTGTAATATTGCCAATCACTTCACGATCTGGTGAAAATCTTGCTAATTTCTCGCCTGGATTCCCATGACTGCCTCTTTCAATTGATGTAACTGTCGAGCGCATAATTTGTCCATCTTCGACTTGAATCGGCTTTTTTGTATCATTATCAGAAATAACATGACCAAGCGCCCCGTATTTCATAGAATCCGGATGAACAAATGTCATCGTTCCAATTCCAGCTGCCGAATCACGGATATACAAGCCAATTCGATAAGACGATTCACCATTGTCTTTTTGCGGCGTTAGCTTCGTGCGAATATATTTTCCATCTCTTAACAATACAAGATTAAGCGGTTCACCTGTTTCTCCACTATTATGAATAAACGGTGCTACATCACTCATTCTTTCAATGGTTTTACCATTAATTTCAGTAATCATATCTCCAATTTGTACACCTGCTGTTTCACCAGGAGATATTTTACCTTTTTCAGTTTGAATTAAATGATGGCCTACAACAAGTACACCTTTTGTATTTAATTTCACACCAATTGATTGTCCACCTGGAATCACTTTAAAATCTTTTAACACTTTCACATTTACTTTTTTCACTGGAAAACCCGCAAGCTGAAATACCATATCAGCTTCACCATTTTGATGAGAATTTACCATAAGTCCTTGTTTTTGTTCATTCGAACTCACTGTAAATACATGACGATTTGTGGATGAAGCTTTGAAAACTGGTAATGATGATATTTCTGATTGTTGTCCTTCAAAAACAACAAGTTGTTTCGGTGATGAAATAAACGTTCGAAGCGGTTTAAAACATCCAATAAAAACTAAAGAAACAAGGAGACAAAGACCTATTATTTTTCGAAATTTTTCTAATTTCAACTTGTTCACTCTCCTCGCTCCTACCCCACATTCAGCCTCTTGGCTTCACTTTTTAATCTCTCCTTGCAGTGCTTTATTTATAACCGGAAGAATTAAGAAATCGTCATTTGAGAAAAAAAGCTATCCATTACTGGATAGCCTCTGCTGTCTGTTTAAAATGATGCGCTTGCGTAAGTAATTCTTTCGCATGCTCCGTCGTTAAATCTGTGATTTCCACACCAGAAATCATTCGAGCTATTTCTGTTACTTTATCCTCCATAGTTAAAACAGTAACTGATGTAATTGTCCGATCATTCGCTACTTGTTTTCGAATAAATAAATGCGAATCTGCCATTGAAGCTACTTGAGGTAAGTGCGTAATACAAAGTACTTGCGAGTTTACTGATACTCGATAAATTTTTTCAGCAATAGCCTGTGCGACCCGGCCACTTACACCCGTATCCACTTCATCAAAAATAACAGATGCAACCCCTTGATGCTTAGAAAAAATGCTTTTTAAAGCTAAAATGATACGAGATAACTCTCCGCCAGAAGCAACCTTTGAAAGTGGTTTTAGCGGCTCTCCTGGGTTCGTCGAAATATAAAATTCCACATGATCGTAACCATCCGCCGTAAGTCTTACCGGTGCACCTTCCACAAGGGGCTCTTCTGCATTTCCTTCTCTCTTCATAATTCTCACTTCAAATTTCGTTTTTTCCATATATAATTCTTTTAATTCCTGATGGATTGCATTTGTAAGGTGTTCTGCAAGCTCATGACGCATATTACTTAACAACGTTGCTTCTTTCAGAATAACACTTTCTAATTCCTTCAACTGTTTCTTCGTCGTTTCAATATGAACGTCTTTATTTTCAATTGTAAATATTTCTTGTTCAATTTTATCTGCATACGCTAAAATCTCTTCTACAGTATTTCCATATTTTCTCTTTAGCATACGAATTTCATTCAAACGTGTTTCGATTTCATCTAAACGATTTGGATCATATTCCATCATATCGAGCTTTTCTCTCAGTTGATATGCAACCTCTTCTAACAAGTAATAGCTATTTGCAATTGAATCATGATTCTCTTGATACATTTCATCTAAATGTGTAATACTTTCCATTTGTCCCATTGCGCTTCTTACATTATCTAATCCTTGTCCGTCAGCACTCAATGAACGATATGCATCACCTAATGCTTTATAAATCTTTTCAAAATTAGAAATTTGCAATCGTTCCTCAGTTAATTCATTTTCTTCATCCATCTTTAAATCAGCTTTGCGAATTTCTTCATGCTGAAATTGAATTAAATCTAAGCGATGTGCCATCTGTTGTTCATTTTCACTTAACGATTTCAATTGTTTTTTTAATTTTTCATAGTCAGCGTATACGTTTTGATATATGTCTAATTGTTTAACGATTCGATCCCCATCAAAGTGATCAAGCATAAACAGATGTCGTTCTTCATTCATTAAATCTTGCGTTTCATGCTGTCCATGAATATCAACAAGTGTTTTCCCAATTTCTTTTAATATGCTAAGTGTAACAAGCTTCCCATTTACACGACATACACTCTTCCCGTTCGCAGCAATATCACGCTTTAAAATAATCATGCCATCTTCTATTTCTATATCTAACTCTTCTGCCTTTTCAATACATGGATGCTTATCATCTTCAACATAAAACAGCCCTTCAATCTCAGCCTTTTCTGTTCCATATCGAACAAATTCTGCTGACCCACGGCCACCTACAAGTAAACTAATCGCATCAATAATAATCGATTTTCCGGCCCCTGTTTCACCGCTTAAAACCGTTAAACCTTTTTGAAAAGAAATATTTAATGCTTCAATAATAGCAAAGTTTCTAATCGATAATTCCGATAACAATGCCCCATTCACCTCGTTATAAAATAATCCCTTACTAAAGGATTTTCTCAGTTCTTCATTCAAATAATCATGCTATATATTTGTATGTATATACTCTTCTAACCCGCTTCATTGTACCAAACATTTGTTTTACGGGTCAATCCATCTATTTTCTAACTTTATGCAAACAAAATATTATATTACAATTGAAAAATCATATTTTTGACCAATAAAAATATCTTGTTCACTTCCCACTTTACGATGGAAAGCAAACAAGATTTTTTGTTACAACATATTTAAGAAACGATCAGAGACAACACCTGTATCGTCAGGTGTACGGCAAATAATTAAGCAAGTATCATCACCACAGATGGTTCCGATGATCTCATCCCACTCTAAATGATCAATAAGTGCTCCAAGTGAATGAGCGTTACCAGGCAATGTTTTTAGCACAAGCATATGTCCTGCCGTGTCTAATTTTACAAATGAATCCACTAGATTTCGTTTTAATTTTTGTAACGGGTTAAATCGTTGATCTGCTGGCAAGCTATATTTATAGCGCCCATCATGTAATGGCACCTTCACTAAGTGCAGTTCTTTAATATCGCGCGATACTGTTGCTTGCGTTACATTAAATCCCTCATTACGTAAAATATCAACTAATTCATCTTGTGTTTCAATTTCTTTGTTTGCAATAATTTCCCTGATTTTAATATGGCGCTGACCTTTATTCATACATTTGCACCTCACACTATCTCTTACCATAGTTTAAACATTGGTATACTTCACTTATTTATGTTAACTTATAATTCGTTTCTTGTACACAATTGTTTTTACAATCATTATACAATTACAGCAAAAAGAGGAACAACATATGTTATTCCCCTTTCCCTTTTTGTTTTAGAACGTCATGCGCTTCTGTAACAACTTGCTCTATAGAAATCGGAGAATGATTTTCGCCATTCTCACGTTCACCATGCCATTTCAGATGAATTAAAAATTCAATATTACCATCCCCACCCGTAATTGGTGAGAATGTTAAACCTTCCACATCATAGCCCTCTTTTAAAGCAAAATCGACAATCATCTCTACAACAGCTTCATGTACTTTTCTATCACGAACGATACCTTTTTTCCCAACTTGCTCTCTTCCAGCTTCAAACTGCGGTTTAATTAACGCTGCTACATCTCCGTTAGGCATAAGCATTGTTTTTAAAACTGGCAGTATAAGCTTTAATGATATAAATGAAACATCAATACTTGCAAATTGAGGTAAACCACGTTCTAAGTCTGCTGGTGTCACGTAACGGAAGTTTGTTCGTTCCATTACAACAACACGCTCATCTTGACGTAATTTCCACGCTAGCTGATTGTATCCTACATCTAATGCATAAGATAATTTCGCTCCATTTTGAAGCGCGCAATCTGTAAAGCCACCAGTTGATGAACCAATATCTATCATAACTTTATCTTGTAAATCAAGATGAAATGTCTCTAATGCCTTTTCAAGTTTATAACCACCACGACTTACATACGGCATAACTTGTCCCTTCACCGTAATCTCAGTATCTTGCGAGATTTTCTCTCCTGGCTTATCAAGTCTCATCTCATTTGCATATACGAGTCCGGCCATAATGGCGCGCTTTGCTTTCTCACGCGTTTCTATAAGTCCTCGCTCTACTAATAGTACATCTACTCTTTCTTTTTTTACGCTCATTTGTTACGCCCTTTTTTGTTTTGATGGAATCATTGTATGAATACGGTCTACAACAGCATCTGTCGTTAAACCAATTTCTTCTAATAATTTTGTTACACTTCCGTGCTCTATGAAGCGGTCTGGAATACCCATTCGTTCAACTAATGCACTATGGTAACCATTTTCAGATGCAAATTCAACTACTCCTGTTCCAAAACCACCGATTAAACAAGCTTCTTCAATCGTTAAAATCGGTATATTCTTCCCTAGAAGATCATGTAAATATGCTTCATCCATTGGTTTAATAAAGCGAGCATTCACTACTTTCACTGAAACCCCAGCTTTTTCAAGACGCTCAGCTGCTTCCATTGCCATTGGTATTGTCGTACCAAACGTTAAAATAGCTGCTTGTGTACCCTCTTTTAACGTCTCCCACGTACCGATTGGAATCGCCTTTAATTCTTCATCCATATGAACGCCAAGTCCATTACCACGAGCATAACGCAATGCGATTGGTCCATCTTCATATTGCATCGCCGTATAAACTAAATGTTGCCCTTCATTTTCATCTTTCGGCATCATAAGCACCATATTCGGCAAGTGACGTAAGAATGAGATATCAAATACGCCTTGATGCGTTTCACCATCTGCTCCTACTAATCCCGAGCGATCTATTCCGATGAAAACATTTAAATTTTGGCGGCATATATCATGAACAACTTGGTCATATGCTCTTTGTAAAAATGTCGAATAAATTGCTAAGAATGGCTTCATTCCTTGCGTTGCCATACCTGCTGCCATTGTTGTAGCGTGCTGTTCTGCAATACCTACATCAATCATACGATCTGGGAATTCTTTTTGGAATTTCTCAAGTTTTGATCCAACAGGCATTGCAGGTGTAATTGCTACGATACGCTCATCCGCTCTCGCTAGCTTAAGTACTGTTTCACTAACGACAGCACTCCATGCTGGTGCAACTTCTTTTGGCTTAACGAAGTCACCTGATTCAATTTTATAAGGTCCTGTTCCATGCCAAGTTCCAATAACGTCACTCTCAGCCGGTTTATAACCTTTTCCTTTTTTCGTAATAACGTGAACAAGTACTGGGCCTTTTGTTTTCTTTGCATATTGCAACGTTTCGAATAACTTTTCATAATCATGCCCATCGACTGGACCTAAATATGTAAAGCCTAACTCTTCGAAAAAGACACCAGATACTAGTAAATATTTAAGACTATCTTTTATTTTCTCTGCTGTCGCAGCCACTTTCCCGCCAACTGCTGGGATTTTCTTTAATATATACTCTAATTCATCTTTTACCCAGTGATATTTTCCTGCGGTACGTAAACGACCGAGTACATTATGAAGCGCACCAACGTTTGGTGCAATTGACATTTCATTATCATTCAAAATAACAATCATGTCTGTTTTTTCATGTCCAATATGGTTCAATGCCTCTAAGGCCATTCCACCTGTTAAAGCACCATCTCCAATAATTGGTATAACATATTCTTTCGTTTTCTTTAAATCACGTGCCAGAGCCATTCCCATTGCAGCCGATAACGAAGTCGAGCTATGACCAGTTTCCCATACATCATGCTCACTCTCGCAACGTTTCGGGAAACCACATAGACCTTGATATTGCCTTAATGTACCAAACTCTTTCGCGCGTCCAGTTAAAATTTTATGTACATAGGATTGATGTCCTACATCCCATAAAAATTTATCTTGCGGGCTATCAAATAATTTGTGCAGAGCAATTGTGAGTTCTACTACACCTAAATTAGGTGCAATATGTCCACCTGTTTGAGAGAGCTCTTCAATTAAAAACTTACGAATATCCTCACTCAATCCCTCTAGTTCACTGATAGACATATCTTTCAAAAAACTAGGGTTTTGAATTTGCGTTAGATCCACATGGATCACTCACTTTCATTTCATAATCTGTCAACATGTCAAATATTATAAAAAACATTTACACAAAACAAGAAATTCTCTTTTCTATTTTTCGTCTTGTCCCGCTATTAACCAGTCTATTGCGCCTTAATCCTATTATAAACCATATTTCTTTAGGCGATGAAAAAAATAGCCGCTAACACGAAGTGATAACGGCAATGTAATCTACATATATTTTTGCCAATAACAAGAAAAGAAAAACCTTTTCCTACATTTATATCATAAAATGATGAATGACTCAACAAATGAAAACGCTGTTATATTAGTTATTACGTTTTGCAATCAAATCGCAAATAGATAGTAAATATTCATCTTGTAATTGCAAGGAGCTAATTGCACCTTTTGCTTCTGCAATTGTTTCTTCTAAAATATCCTTTGCTCTATCTACAGTAAACAACGTCGTATATGTGCTCTTTTCATTAGAAAGATCGCTACCAATCGGTTTTCCAATCTCTTCTTCGGTGCCTTCGACATCTAAAATATCGTCTCGAATTTGGAAAGCTAGACCGATATATTTAGCAAACGTAAGCAACTTTTCTTCTTGCTCTTCTGTCGCATCAGAAAGTATCGCACCCGCAAGTACAGCAAATTCAAGCAGTTTTCCGGTCTTATGTTTATGGATGTACTCCAATTCATCAATCGTAAGGCGTTTCCCTTCAGCTTCCATATCTGCCACTTGTCCGCCAACCATTCCTTCTGGTCCTGCTGCTTTTGCAAGTTCAAGTACAAGTCTTACTTTTTTTTCTGCAGAAATTTCTTTTTGCTCATATGCCATAATAACTTGAAAAGCATACGTCAATAAGCCATCTCCTGCTAAAACTGCCATCGCTTCACCAAATACTTTGTGATTTGTGGGCTTTCCTCTTCTTAAATCATCATCATCCATACAAGGTAAATCGTCATGAACTAACGAATATGTATGAATCATTTCAAGAGCACAAGCTGCACCTACTCCAAGATTTCTTTCTTTCCCAAAAGCTTGTAATGTTGCAAACAAAAGTAACGGGCGGAGACGTTTTCCACCCGCTTCTAAAGAATATGCCATCGCTTCACGAAGTACATTTGGACATTGTAATTCATTTGCATAGCTTACAAGTTTCTCTTCTACGAAAGTTTTACTTTCCTTCAAAAAAGTATCAAAAGCAATCGTCACTATGCTTCATCTCCTAAAGCAGTAAACGGTTCAAGCTCTCCATCTTCCCCAAGAATAACTGCCATTTGTTCTTGTACATTCTTCAACTTCTCATCACAAAGCTTAGATAATTCCATACCCTCTTTAAAATAAGAAATCGCTTCTTCTAAAGGTACGTCACCTTGTTCTAGCTTAGAAACAAGATGCTCAAGTTGCGAAATTGCCTCTTCAAAGCTTAATTTATTTTCCATTATTCAATTCACGCTCCTCTATGCCTGATACGCTACAATCTAGTATTCCATCTTGTAATTGAACTGAAACAGCATCTCCAAGGCTTACATCTTTCACACTTTTTAACACTTGCTTCTCTTCATCATATACAAGCCCGTACCCTCTCATCATTACTTTAAGCGGACTTAACGCTTCAAGTTTTTGAGCAGCTCTTACAAAGGCAAATTCTTTCGTTTGAAGTAACGTTTGCATTTCACGTTGTAATTGCTTTTGCAACGTTTCAACAGCTACCTTCGTTTGAATAATTTTTTGAGATGGGTGGTGCTTCTCTAAATAAAATGAAAGTTGCTTTAACTGATTCACCTTTTTATCAATATAGCGCTCTTTCGCTAAAACAAGCTGTTCTAGCGCTCTATCTAATTGCTCTTCCTTTTGCTCATATACTTGTCTTGGATAACGGAACGCATACGATTTTTGCAACACTTGTAGTTTTTCTTCTTTTTTATGTACTAACTCTTTCATTGCTCTTTGCAATCTCAGAGTTCTTTGTAATACCTTTTCTTGTAACTCTATAATATTAGGTGCTGCTAGCTCAGCTGCTGCAGTCGGTGTTGGCGCGCGTAAATCTGCAACAAAATCTGCGATTGTAAAATCCGTTTCATGGCCTACTGCCGAAATAATAGGAATTTCACTCTTAAAGATTGCTCTTGCAACCATTTCCTCATTGAAAGCCCATAATTCCTCAATAGAACCTCCACCACGACCAACGATTAGTACATCTATCTCTCGCATTTCATTCGCTGTACGAATCGCTTGTACAATCGAGGGAGCCGCTGACTCCCCTTGTACAAGTACCGGAAATACAATAACATTCCCAATTGGATAACGACGTTTAATCGTTGTTATAATATCACGAATCGCTGCTCCTGTTGGCGACGTAATCACACCTATTGTTTTAGCGTAAGGAGGAATTGCTTTTTTATAAACTTGAGAAAAAAGTCCTTCTTCTTCTAAGCGAACTTTTAACTGTTCGTACGCTAAATGTAAATTTCCGACTCCGTCAGGCTGCATGTCTTGAATATAAATTTGATAAGAACCACTCGCCTCGTAAACAGAGATTTTCCCTTTCACGAGTACCTTCATCCCATTTTCAGGTTTGAATTTAATATTACGATTATGACCCGCAAACATAACCGCTGCGATTCTTGCATTTTCATCTTTCAATGTAAAATACATGTGGCCACGGCTATGATTTTTAAAGTTGGAAATTTCACCTTTTAACCAAACAGACTGCAAATGCGGATCATATTCTATTTTTGTTTTTATATAGCGTGTTAACGCTGTAACGGTTAAATATTGCTTCTCCATTTCTCTCTCCTCATAGCCGACTCAAATTATTTACAAACGACACCTGCACGTTTGGCAGATTCAACAGTATTATGAAGAAGCATTGTGATTGTCATTGGACCAACACCCTTTGGCACAGGTGTAATGTAACCCGCAACATCTAACACGTTGTCAAAGTCAACATCACCACAAAGTTTTCCTGTTTCTAAACGGTTAACACCAACGTCAATTACAACCGCTCCTTCTTTAATATAATCCGCTGTTATCATTTTAGGTCGTCCAACAGCTACGATTAAAATATCAGCTAACTTCGATAACTCTTTCATATTTTGCGTCTTAGAATGACAATATGTGACAGTGGCATTTTCATTTAAAAACAATTGCCCCACTGGTTTACCGACAATATTACTTCTTCCAATTACTACTACATGTTTTCCAGAAATATCAAGATTTGTTTCTTTTACTAATTCTACAATACCATGCGGTGTACATGGAAGGAATGTATCTTGTCCCGTCATCATACGTCCCACGCTGATTGGGTGAAATCCGTCTACATCCTTTTCTGGTGAAATTCTTTCAATGATAGCTTTTTCTTCAATATGTTTTGGTAAAGGTAATTGCACCAATATGCCATTAATACGGTCATCGCCATTTAAGCGATCGATTTCAGCAAGCAAACGTTCCTCAGTAATTGTTTCAGGAAGTTCAATTAGCTCTGAGTAAATCCCTACTTGTTCACAGCCTTTTTCTTTTCCTTTCACATAAGAACGAGATGCTGGATCTTCTCCAACTAAAATAACTGCTAACCCTGGTACAATACCTTGCTCTTTCAACTTCACAACTTCTTCTGTTAATTGTGCTCGTTTTTTCTCCGCAACTTCATTTCCTTTGATGATTACTGCTACCATTTTAAGATTCCCCCTTAAAGAATTTACAGTGTATCTTTTATATTAGATAAAACGCCGTTAATAAAACGACGAGATTCCTCATCCCCAAATGTTTTAGCAATTTCAATTGCTTCGTTAATTGTTACGTTGTGTGGAATTTCTTCCATGTATTTCATTTCATACACAGCTACACGTAAAATACTGCGATCAACAATGCTAATACGCTCAAGCTTCCACTTTTTTAAGTTTTGACGAATCGCTTCATCGATTGCTTCTTTATTTTCTACAAAACCTACTACAAGTGACTCTAGAAACTCATTTGTTTCTTCGCCTTCATCTAGCGTGTTTTCCACTGCTACTTTCGGTTCTAATTCACCTGTAATATCCATTTGGTATAATGCTTGCATTGCTCTTTCTCTAGCCGTCCTACGTTTCATTGTAACTCTCCTTTATGCTTCAAGTCTTTCCTTATACTTTGTTATATTATTATAATTTATAAGCCGTCAATTCACTTACTCTTACAGTTTTCATTGATTTTCCAACCTTATAATACAATGATAATAACACAATTTATCGTTTCACACACGGGTTACAAGGCTGAAAAATAATAAAAAGATTAACTTCAAGTTCCATATCTTATCACAATGTACGTTTTTTGGAAAAACGACACATTTCCTTGTTTATTTCTTATTTTTTGAAATAGTATAATAATTAGAGGGTTGTAATTTGTGAAGAAATGAAACGATAAAAAAGATGCCTATGTTACTAGGCACCTTTTCATTCTTACACTGGTTCGATTTCTGTTTTTTGTGTTTCGAATGTTACGCCAACGATGTGAACATTCACTTCTTTTGGCTCAAGTCCTGTCATCGTAAAGAGTGCTTGGCGAATATTGTCTTGAATCTTTTGTGCAACAACTGGAATTGCTACACCAAAATACATTACAACATAAAGGTCAACGATAATATCTTCGTTTGCTAATTCAACCTTTACACCTTTACCATGATTTTTCTTACCTAACTTCTCAACAACATCTGTAGCAAAATTACCGCGCATTGCCGCTACACCTTCTACTTCAGCAGCTGCAATACCTGCAATTACTTCAATTACTTCTGGTGCAATTTCTACTTTACCAAGAGTTGTATCTTGACCCATATCTAACATATGTTCAGCCATGAAAAAAACCTCCTTTAATGTATCACTGCGTCACAAGTTCATGCTCTTCCAAAAATTTCGTATTAAACTCACCTTTTACAAAATCAGGATGATCTAGCAATTGCAAATGGAACGGGATTGTTGTATGTACGCCTTCAATGACAAATTCACTAAGTGCGCGCTTCATTTTTGCAATTGCCTCTTCACGTGTTTTTCCGTGAACAATTAATTTAGCAACCATCGAATCATAGAAAGGTGGGATTGAATATCCCGGATATACAGCTGAATCGACGCGAATACCAAATCCTCCTGGTGGTAAGTACATTTCTACTTTACCTGGAGATGGCATAAATTTTTTGGCAGGGTTTTCCGCATTAATTCGACATTCAATTGCCCAACCATTAAATTGTACTTCTTCTTGCTGTAACGATAACTTTTCTCCTGAAGCAACAAGAATTTGTTCTTTAATTAAGTCCATTCCCGTTACCATTTCAGTAACCGGATGCTCAACCTGAATTCTCGTATTCATCTCCATGAAATAAAAGGTTTTCGTTTTATATTCATAAATAAACTCAACCGTACCAGCACCTGTATAATCAACCGCTACCGCCGCTTTAACTGCCGCTTCACCCATCTGCTTGCGAATATCTTCATCAAGTGCAGGTGATGGACTTTCTTCTAATAGTTTTTGCAAACGGCGCTGAATTGTACAATCACGCTCTCCTAAATGAATGGCATTTCCGTGTGTATCTGCCATTATTTGAATCTCAACATGGCGGAAATCTTCAACGTACTTTTCTAAGTATACACCAGGGTTCCCAAAAGCGGTACTAGCTTCTTGCTGTGTAATTTGAATTCCTTTTATAAGCTCTTCTTCATGGCGTGCAACACGAATACCTTTTCCGCCGCCACCTGCAGTCGCTTTAATAATAACTGGATATCCAATTTGATTAGCAAGCTCGATCGCTTCTTCGGTATTTTTAATAATCCCTTGTGAACCTGGTACAATCGGAACCCCTGCTTCTTTCATTGTATCACGAGCAACGTCTTTTGTGCCCATCTTTGAAATAGCTTCTGGACTTGGACCGATAAAAATCAAGTTACATTCACGGCATAACTCTGCGAAATCTGCATTCTCTGCTAAAAATCCGTATCCCGGATGAATAGCATCGCAGCCTGTTAACTTCGCAACGCTAATAATGTTCGTCAAATTTAAATAGCTTTCTTTCGAAATCGTTGGTCCTACACAATACGCCTCGTCTGCAATCTGTACGTGAAGTGACTCTTTATCTGCTTCTGAATAAATTGCAACTGTTTCAATATCCATTTCTTTACAAGCACGAATAATTCGTACAGCAATTTCCCCACGATTGGCTATTAATACTTTTTTTATCATCACAAAGACTCCCTTATTACGCTTTTACAAGAAATAGCGGTTGTCCATACTCAACAAGCTGTCCGTTATTAACAAGAATTTCAACAATTTCGCCCTCTACATCAGCATCAATTTCGTTAAATAACTTCATAGCCTCGACAATACATACGATAGAATCTTTCGATACTCTATCCCCAACACTTACATATGGAGGTGTATCAGGTGAAGAAGAAGAATAGAATGTACCTACCATTGGTGAGGTGATCTTATGTAGGTTTTCATCTTGAACAGTTTTCTTCTCTTCTTGTTTTGGCGCTTCTGCTTGCGCTGCTGCTACTGTCGTTTCAACTTCAACAGGCGCTACTGGTTGCATAGCTTGTTTTGCTGCAGGTGCTTGCACAGCAACAACTTCATTACCACGCTTTTTCATTTTGATTGTTGTACCGTCTTTTTTGTATTCAAATTCATCAATATTAGAGCTATCAATTAATTTAATTAATTCACGAACTTCTTGAATTTTAAACATGTAAAATCCACTCCCATACTCTTGTTTGTCCCGTTTTTACAGATTCTCGTCACGAAAACTAGATTGACTGTAAAAATACGATGTATTCTATTAGAAAATATATTTCATTAACTAATAGAAATATTTACTATTTCCATCTTACGATAAATTTTTTAAACATTCCAATTTATATTTCTTTATAATAAATCGAAACTCCTGTAAAAATATTATTCCAATAAAAATTTAATACCTAGTAATAATACCAAGTTTCACATGAAATTGGCAAGACCACTTCTTAAAAAACATTCACTACTTTAGCAAAACGTTACACAGCAAACATGCCATTCCCTCTCCACTCTTCACTACACCTATAGTCAATAACATATTTTTACCAAATATTATTTTTTTGTTTACACGCCGTTCATCATTCCTTCATATAAGAATAGTATGTTCAAAGCGTAGAAAATATATTGTGTCGAGGTGTGGAAATATGATATGGCTCATTCTCTTTTTACCTGCTGTAATCGTTTGGGCATGTGTTCTTTGCATCCACGTCAAATCCGGAAAAAGTAATCATCAGTACCATGAACCATTAATCTTTTACTCGCAACGTGTTTCTCCATTCCGAGTTGAACATAGTAAAAATAACTACAAAGACGAAATAGAAAAAAGCTATCGAAAATGATAGCTTTTTTCTATTCACACATTTACTTACATACTCTATTTTACTATTTGCATACCCTTTGCTTAGTAAAAGATAATAATCCGCAGGGAAATCCCTGCGGATTAAAGTTTCACTTATTTCGCTGGTGGATCAAATTTCACACCTACATCTTTTGATCCGCCTTCACTTCTTACAAGTTGAATAATTTTATTTGCTTCTTTCTGTGAATGTTTTGCCGCTTTAACCGTTACTCTAATGTCAGTACCATCAGCTCTTACAAGAGCATCTGGATATCCTCCTTGAGATTTAATTACTGTCTCAAGTAATTCTTGCTTCGTTTCCATTGTCGTAATGGCATCAAAATTTTCTTTTGCTTTATTCTTTTCTGTTGCTGAAGCTTTTGTTGAACTCATCACTTCTTGTAATTTTGCTTTTTGTTCACTACGCTGATCTTCCATTTGCATACGTAAAGCTGTGAAATTCTCATCACTTGATTGAACTGATACATTGCCCTCTTTTTTACTTGTTTCTTTTTTTGCATTTTCTTTTTTGTCTGTTTCTTTATTTGTTGTTTCCTTGCTTGTATTTTCTTTTTTCGGAGTTTCTTTAGGCGCTTCGTTTGTTACTGCTTTATCAGTACCTTGTTTTTCTTGTCCAATCTTTTCACCTGTTGCCGGCGATGCTGTATTCATTTTGTCAGGAGTTGTCACGTAATACACAGATAGTACAACAACTAAACTTAACATCGTTAATAACCAAACTGTTTGTTTTTTTAACACTTTATTTCCTCCCTATCAATTTTTCGGTGAAACTGAAACGCGATGGGCTGGTACATCTAGCAGCCTTATCACAGCTTCTTTTACCATTGCTTTAACTTGTATATTATCCACTCCCTTTGCTACGACAAGAACACCACGTACTTTCGGCTTCTCTGTTCGTAAAACAACAGGAGTTTCTTTATCCCCTTCACGTATAATGACAGTCTTTTCATCAAGAGACTCGTCCTCTACTTCTCTCTTACCGCCTGTTTTATCTGTTTCACCTGTTGTTTGTGAGCGTTTCACTGTATTTTTTTCTAAAATTTTTTCTTCAGATGAATCTAAATTCACTTTAATCGTTACGTCTTTTACTCCTGCTATTTCTTCTAAAGCAGTTTTTAATTCTTGTTCATACGCTTTTTCATATTTTTCTACATTTGACATACTATCATTACTTTTTTGTCCGAAAGTTGGTACGTCTTTTTCTTGATTTTGAGTTTTTTGTTCTTTAAATACAGGTACTTCTTCTTTTTTACTTGAAAAGAGACTACTAGAAAACATAAGCAAAATTCCAAGTATGAGTAGGACAAGTAAAAACTTAGGTGTTACCTTTTTACCCTTCTCGTTGCTTTCTTTTTGATCCCCATTCAATAAGTTTCGAAAAAATGAGAACTTCGAATTTTTATCTTTATTGTCCATTTACTCTACCTGTCCTCCCTTCCATTTGAACTTGGATTTGTTTACCCTCTAGTTGCCACCTGCTTGAAAAGAAATCTTTCATTTCTACATTCGTTTCTTCCACTTTTTTTGGCGGCTCTTTCGTGTTAATTTCAATTGGCTTTACTGTTTCGATTGCATCATTTTTACTACGTTCTTTTTCTTTCAACGTCACAACAACAGATTGAATATCTTTCGCTGACTTTACTTCTTCTGTATTTTCTGCTGCGACTATTTGTATTTCAGAGACAGTCATACCATACTTTTTCTCAAACTCTTTTCCTACTTCTTTTTTCATTTTGGTAGCCATCTCTTCTAAACTATATGCACGTGTTAGAGCTTGTATTTCTTTTTTCTTCGAATCTATTGAATTTTTTACAGATCCTTCTGCTACGTACTTTTCTTCATTAAAATTTGCAATTACTTCATTTACATCTGTCTGCAATAGTTTAAAAAGGGGCGTTAAAATTAATACAACTAACAAAAGACTTACAACGAATTTAACGTATTTTTGCAAATTCGAATTTGGAAGAATAAGATGAAGCATTGTTGCTAAGAGCAAAAAAACGATAATATTTCTGATCCACTCTGTAACAAATTGCATACTCTTCACCTCCTACCGCATCATAAGTGTAATATTCCCCGCAGCAATAATAATTGTAATACTTAAAAAGAACATAAATGATACGATAGCTAAGCAAGCAAATACGTAAATGATGCTTCGTCCAATAATGTCTAAACATTGAATAATTGCTCCGCCGCCAACCGGTTGCAATACTGCTGCTGCGAATTTATAAATAAATGCAATACAGAAAATTTGAATCGCTGGAAAAGCAACAATTAAGCATAAAATGACGAGCCCAATAATTCCGACTGT
This sequence comes from Bacillus sp. MYb78, assembly GCF_002975115.1. Taxonomy (NCBI): domain Bacteria; kingdom Bacillati; phylum Bacillota; class Bacilli; order Caryophanales; family Bacillaceae; genus Bacillus; species Bacillus sp. MYb78. The sequence goes on along the minus strand of NZ_PCOB01000006.1, from coordinate 44,162 downwards.
GTTTTTCAATAATCCTGATGCGCTAATAACAGTATCTGCCGCTTCTGTAAACATCCTTCCAACTACTGGAATGAAGTTTCCTGTTACAAATTTAGCAGTTTTCACAGCTATTCCATCAGCAACAGCTGTTGCTGTCCCTTGTACAGATAATACTCCTAAAAAAATTGTTAAAAAGACACCGATAATCCCTACGCTAACGTTTTGCAGAAGCTTGGATAATTTCGTCACTTTATATTGATCACTCATTGTACTTACAATACTTAATATCGTTGCCAGTAATAAAAGTGGTAGAACGATATAATTCATAAGAAGCCCACTCGTATTCATTAAGAAAATGATAACCGGATGAAAAAATGATACAGATACAACCCCGCCCCCAGTTGCTATAAGCGCCAGCAAAATTGGCAATAACGCTAATATGAAATCTACCATTGTTTGTATCGTTTCTCTTGCATATGTCATAACGACATAAAAACTATTTAAAGCAAAAATAATAAGTACCATATACACAACAGCATCAGCAATTTTACTTACGCTACTTTTTGAAAAAGCGGATTGCAGTGATTGCAACAATGCACTAAAGATTGTGAGCATAATAAGTGTGCCAAGCAGTTTTCCATTAGCAGCAAGCTCATGAAATAAATATTTTAATAACCCTATCATCCACTCTTTTAGAGAGAATTCTTTTTCTCCCTTTACAAACTCCATAAAGCTCCCTTTTTGACTCTCTGGCAAATAGCCTCCATATTTTGTAACAAGCCCGTCCCAAAATTGCTTCACATCTTCAATTCCGAGCTTATCCAATTGTTGATCAACGACGTTTGTTTCTACAGGAGAAGCTTGTACAACAACCGGTAAAGAAAAGAAAAGGAAGCAAGCAAATAGCAGCTTAGCTCCAAACCTCCTCAACATTCACTCCCCCTTATCCCGTCGGTAAAAATCCGAGAATAGTTTCAATTACAACCGTCAAAATAGGAATCGCCATAACGAGAATTAAGATTTTCCCAGCAAGTTCAATTTTCGAAGCGATGGCACCTTGACCAGCATCTTTTGTAATTTGGGCTCCAAACTCAGCAATATAAGCAATTCCAATAATCTTTAGTAACGTTTCCACGTAGACGTTACTAACTTTCGCTTCACTTGCTACTCTCTCAATCATTTGTAAAATAGAATGAATTTGATCGATTAAAATAAGAAACATCACGCTACCTACGAACACAATAAATAAAGATGTAATACTAGATTTATGCTGATTCAAAACAGCAGCTAAAAACGTAGCAACGAGGCCTAATCCGACAATTTGTATAATTTCGATTCGAACCGCCTCCTTTACTGGAAGAGAAAGACACTTTTAATCTTGTCAAATAGCGTGTTAATTAAAAATGCAACATGAAATAAAATGACGACAAAACCGACAAGGATAACCCAATTTGCAATATCCTCCCGCTTTAATTCTTTTAGTACAGTATGAATGAAAGCTAAAACAATGCCGATTCCGGCGATTTGAAATATTAATCCAACATCAATGGACATCGCCTTTCTCCCCCCTATAGCAGTAAAATTACAATAAGTAGCCCTGCTAGTACCCCTAAGCTCTTAATCATTTTTTCGTATTGCAGTTGTAGCGCTTTCGCTTCTCCTTCTTCTCTCTCCAAATGTGTAATACATAAGCGAATATGTTTTTGTTGTGATTCACGATCATGTTGTCCGAGCGTTTCACCAAATTGCTGCAGTATTTCATACTCAGTTTGTTGAAATGCAGTTAACTTCCAGTTCTCTTTCAAACTATCTATCCACGCTTCTCTTACTGTTTGTTCCCCGCTTTGTAGTCTTCTGGCGAAACTTTGAAATATCCAATTTAATGGCTTTGGCATTTGTTTAACTAATCGCTCGGCAGCCTCAGATAAAGGTGTGTGTCCATACATAATTTCTGCTTCTAATGATTGAAGTGCTGATTTTAATAATCTAAGTTGCCTCGGCCTCTCACTATATCTTTTAGCGTATGAAAACCCGAAAAAGGTGCTGACCGCAACGATTAACACTGCACCGAATATTTTCACCATACGCCCTCAGCCTTTCTACTTGATAACACTGGTTTTCCATATTTATCTTTCACCTGCATGACCGTTCCTGGACCCCTCGCTTTTGACAACTCCACAAACCTATCAAATATACCAAGCTCTAGCACTGCCTTTAGCGATGGACGTCTCACAACATCCTCATAGGAAAATCCGTGTGCACTTATAAAAAGCTGAACACCTGCATGCACTGCCTCCATAATTGCTTCACTATCTTCTTTACGGCCAATTTCATCTACGATCAAAATATCAGGACTCATAGAACGAATCATCATCATCATTCCTTCTGCCTTTGGACACGCGTCTAACACATCGACTCGGGTACCAAAATCATATTGCGGGATCCCTTTCACACAGCCAGCAATTTCTGACCGTTCATCAACGATCCCCACTTTACAAGAAGGAATTTCCGAAGCACTTACTCCTTGACTCATGCAACGAGCTACATCTCTTAAAAGTGTCGTTTTTCCCGTTTGCGGAGGGCCAATTACCATCGTGTTTAACCATCTTTTTTCATACAAATATGGCAAAAGCGGTTCAGCAATCCCTATTTTTTGACGAGCAATACGAATATTAAAGGAAGAGACATCACGAATCATTTTCACTGCGCTTTTTTCTGTAATGACTTTTCCCGCTAATCCGATTCTATGCCCCCCGCGAAGTGTCACATACCCACGTTTTAATTCCTCTTCCATCGTATAAATTGAGAATTGACTTAACTTATTCAGTAAGTAAATAGCATCCTCTGCAGTAGTGATATAGTCATAAAAAAACACCTTTCCGTGTGCAATACACTCTAGCGGTCTTCCAATTCGAACACGAATTTCCTCTAAAGCATCGTATTGCTTACATTCTTCAATTAAGTACTTCATCGTTTTTGGTAAAACTTCTAATACCTCTTTCATCGGCTTCTCCCCACTATACTCGACTTACTATTTCAGTAATGCGATAAAAATACAGCAAATTCCAAGCGCTAGAAAAAAGAGCTTCAAGAAAGAAATTTCACTTGCTACACTCGCTATCCCAATTGTCATTGTTAAAATTAATACGGTAGGTCCAACAAACGCTAACATACCATTTATAAACAACGCTTTCTTCGCATCATTCACATAAAGCATAAGCAAAGCAGCAAATATCTCCGCACTACCTGAAAATAATCGAAGTGCTCCCATAACAAGCACGGATGTTTCCATTGCCGCTAGCCACTGTTTCATTCTTCCACCTTCTCCCGTAACAGTTACTAACTTCGTATTCTTAAAAAGAATATATTTGTACAACCATATGCAGAGGTTGTCTATTTCAGAAGTAAAAACATAATTTTTCTCTAAAGCCCGAATTAGAATCTGAATATTCATATTATTTTATGGTATATTATGGTACATTTAGTTTAAAAGGGGTATAAACCATGCAGCACGTTACTTTATTACCACTCGATTTACGCTATACAAATGTGATTTTCGAGCTATCAAGTGATCCACATATAAAAAATGCATTAGGGATAACGGTAGAAAACATCGAAGACACAAAAGCATTTCTTCTTTTCGCAATAGAAGAAGAACATCAAAAGAAATCCTTATCGAGAATGATTGTGAATGAAGAGAATGAAATAATTGGCCTCACCACACTTAAACATATTAATGATGAGAAGAAGCAATCTCACATTGGTAGTTGGCTCGGCTATCCGTACTGGGGAAAAGGCTATAACGAGACTGCTAAAAAAGAAATCTTTAAAATCGCCTTTTTAGACTTACAACTTTCCTACGTATTTGCTGGTGCTAAAACGAATAATACCCGCTCGTTAAAAGCACAAGAAAAACTACCTTATATTTCATTGCATGTGGAAAACAAGTTTCCAGACGAATACGCTGCACTAGAGAAAGAAGTAAAGTCAACTTGCTCTTTGCATGTCGTGTCACGTGAAAATTTTTTAAACTGGTTGAGATTACAGAATGAGGGGGAAAAATATGAAGACATTGAAAATTAGTTTAACCGTTGTAGTAGAATTAGCTCTTATTTATCTTTTTTCCTTATTGGTCGGTTGGTCATTTATAGAGACATTTTTCCTTGGTAGTTTAGGGATATTCGGTACAATTTGGCTCATTGCTTTAAATATAAACCAAAATGCCAACATTGATCACACTATATATAAAACAGGTGAAGTAAAACCTTTTCGTATGACATGGAGCCCTTACACAGTAGGTGCTGCTAGTCTTACAGCTTTCAGTTTTATTGTAACAGCTATTTACTATCTACCCTATTTCCTATAAAAAAAGCACTCGTGAATTATCACGAGTGCTTTTCTACTATGCACGAGAAACGTATTTACCTTCACCAGTGTTGATGATAAGCATTTCGCCTTCGTTAATGAAGATTGGTACTTGTACAACAAGACCAGTTTCTAATGTAGCTGGTTTTGTTACGTTAGAAGCAGTATCACCTTTAATACCAGGCTCTGTTTCTGTAACTTGTAATTCAACTGTGTTTGGAAGTTCAACACCAAGTACTTCGCCTTGGTAAGTCATGATTGCTACTTCCATGTTTTCTTTTAGGAATTTAAGCTCGCGCTCGATTTGTTTTTCACCAAGCTCGATTTGCTCATAAGTTCCGTTATCCATAAATACGTGAGCCTCACCACTTGCGTATAAGTATTGCATACGACGGTTTTCGATGTGTGCTTTTTCTACTTTCTCACCTGCACGGAATGTTTTCTCCTGAACAGATCCTGTGCGAATGTTACGTAGTTTAGAACGAACGAATGCAGCACCTTTACCTGGCTTTACGTGTTGGAAATCAAGTACTTGCCAAAGGGCATTGTCCACTGAAATTGTTAAACCTGTACGAAAATCGTTTACTGAAATCATGTAAAAAAATCCTCCTGTGTATTACAAAATAATAAGTTCTTTTGGTGATTTCGTAATTACTTCATTACCTTCACTTGTCACAATGATATCATCTTCAATACGTACGCCGCCAATACCTGGAATATAAATACCTGGTTCTACTGTTACAGCCATACCGGGTTCAAGTACTGTATCAGAACGGAACGCTAAACCTGGCGCTTCATGGATTTCAAGACCTATTCCATGACCAGTAGAGTGTCCAAAGTATTCACCATATCCTTTTTCCGTTATGTAATCACGCGTTAGCGCATCAGCCTCGCGACCTGTTAAACCAGCTTTAATACCGTTCACACCACGTAGTTGTGCTTCTAAAACGATATTATAAATTTCTTTTAATTTATCAGATGGTTCACCGACTGCAATCGTACGAGTAATATCAGAGCAATATCCTTTGTAATAAGCGCCGAAGTCTAATGTAACGAAATCTCCTGTTTCTATCACTTTTTCAGATGCCACGCCGTGCGGTAATGCCGAACGAAGACCTGAAGCAACGATAATATCAAACGAAGAAGATGTTGCTCCTTGTTTTCTCATGAAAAATTCAAGTTCATTTGACACTTCAATTTCAGATACTCCCGGACGAATGAATGATAGAATATGCTCAAAGGCAGCATCTGCAATCTGTGCAGCTTCCTTTAATATCTTAATCTCTGAATCAGTCTTTATCAAGCGTAACTTTTCTACAAGTCCAGAAGTTGGGATAAATTCAGCATCAATCGCTTCCTTATGCGCTGAATAAGAACTATATGTAAGAGTATCTTGCTCAAAACCAAGCTTTTGAATTCCAAGCTCTTTCACTTGCTTTGCCACTTCATCAATGATTAATCCTGCGTGCTGTACAATCTCATATCCAACCGCTTGTTTACTTGCCTGCTCGACGTAACGGAAATCTGTAATAAATTGCGCACGATCTTTTGAAATAAGAACTACACCTGCTGTTCCTGTGAAGTTAGCCATATATCTACGACTATGTTCATTTGTTAACAAAATACCGTCAATGCCAGCCTCACCAAATGCACTTCGTAATCTTTCAATTTTCTCCATTACTTTATGCCTCCCTCAATTTCTCCATTAATGCAAATAACGCTAACTTATAGCCATAAAAACCAAATCCAACAATTTGTCCTGCACAAACAGCTGCCGTCACAGATTCGTGACGGAACGATTCACGCTGATGAATGTTAGAAATATGTACTTCAATAACAGGAATCGAAATGCTCGCAATGGCATCACGAATCGCATAGCTATAATGCGTAAATGCTCCCGGATTTAAAATGATCCCTTCATATATATCTTCCGCTTCATGAATAATGTCGATAATGGCACCTTCATGATTCGATTGGAAACATTCTAACTCCACTCCCATTGTTTCCGCTTCTTGCTTCATATCTGCTTCAAGTGTCGCTAGCGTGCCCTTTCCATATACATTTACCTCACGAACACCGAGGCGATTTAGGTTAGGACCGTTTACGAGGAGTAACTTTTTCATATTCTTAAAACTCCTTAATATTAAATATCTATACAATATTTTAACATAGGAGTTACTTATTTGAATAGTTCGTCTTCTCTCGCCCTTCTTGTTCTACTTTATTGCTATTTACTGCGTAAGAAACAGAATATGCTATAAACACACCATACAATATAAAAATACATATTGTCGTTACAATTGTCTCTTTTGGTAAATGGAGCGCACTTTTAATAACAGGAGCCATTAAACCCATCCCCAAAAACAGTAATGCCCACCAAAATAATCCATAAATAATTCCCGCAATAATCCCTTCAAACTTCGCAAAAAATGCTTTATACAAAAAGGCAATCAAAATTGAAAGAAGTCCCATACAAACTATTCCTGACACATTCCCCCATACACCTTCCTTCCAACTTCCAAACGCAAATGGTAAAAGGAAATAATTCGGTCCCGCCTCCGTGAATGAAAATATATGAAGGAAATACCATATCCCACCCCAAAAGATTCCACCAAACAAACCGATTTGTACAAAATTCCTTGTTCCTAATTGTTCTTGACTCACATCGACACCTCCGCTCAATAGTATGCCCGAAACTATTTTGAAGCATGTTTAAATCCTGCGAAATTTGTCTATAAAAAGAATAAGAAATGTCCGACTCTCATAACATTTTCCCTTGTCATCTACTTGTATTTGCCGATAAAATAAAGGAAACTCGGTGATTGTCTTATTTCAAAACGACAGAACCCAGTATGACAATTGCCTCTTTTTCTACATAAGAGAGAAACAAATACAGGTTGGTGTTAACATGGCAGAAGAGTCAAAACAAATATATGGCGGGCAAGCGGTCATAGAAGGAGTTATGTTTGGCGGTAGAGAATATACTGTTACAGCGGTTCGTCGTAAAGATAAATCGATTGAATTTTATCGATTACCACGCGTTCGTAATAAAGTATTATCTATCCTAAAAAAAATTCCATTTTTACGAGGTATTGCCGCTATTGTGGATGCAAGTGCGAATGGAGCAAAGCATTTAAACTTCGCTTCAGAACGATTTGACGTCCACCCAGAAGATGATGAACAAATTGCAAATAAAAAAGAAGAACAATCAAAATTAACGATGGTATTAGGAGTTGCAGCTGTTGGCGTTTTATCTTTCATATTCGGTAAAGTCATCTTCACAGCAGTTCCTGCACTATTAGCTGAATTAACGAGACCGATTTTCCCATCTCATACTGGGCAAATCATTGTCGAAAGTGTCATTAAGCTCATGCTATTATTGAGCTATATATACTTTATTTCTTTAACCCCACTTATTAAGCGGGTATTTCAGTATCACGGTGCAGAGCATAAGGTAATCAATGCTTATGAGAATAACCTTCCTCTGACTGTAGAAAACGTTCAAAAGCAAACTCGCCTCCATTATAGATGCGGCAGTAGCTTTATTATATTCACAGTCATTATTGGAATGTTCGTTTATTTCCTAGTACCTACAGATCCTCTTTGGGCACGAGTTATAAACCGAATTTTATTAATTCCAGTTGTACTTGGTATTTCTTTTGAAGTATTGCAATTTACAAATCGATTAAGAGATATTCCCGTATTACGCGTACTTGGATATCCTGGGTTATGGCTACAACTATTAACAACGAAAGAACCAACAGATGACCAAGTGGAAGTAGCAATTGCATCGTTTGAAGAATTATTACGTTTAGAGAACAAACAATAATTATTTAAAAATGGTGTTCAACTCCTTTCCTCATCGTTAATATACTAATTTTAATATACGTTTTTAGGAGGTGTCCCTTATGAACGGTCATTCGTTTACTTTCGCTATATTTGTGCTTATTATTGGATTGGCAATATTCGGCCTTGTTTCATCTGTTATTACAAATCCCATGGGTGTATTAAGAAATATCGGGTACATGTTACTTGTTGTCGGTATCTTTTACTTGCTATACAAGATGTTTACAAATTCCAGTGGTTCCGCAAATTCGCAAAGCTCATATAAGCGTGCGGCAAAACAATCGAACCGCAAACATGGGAAACAAAATGTAGCACCCCTAGGCAATTCTTTCTTTAAGTCAAATACTTCTAATGACAAAAGTAAAAAAGGGAATTCTTCCACTTTGAAACGAAAAAGAAAACAGTCTCATTTAACTGTCATTGAAGGCAAAAAAAGTAAAAAGAAAGACCGTGCTTCCTTTTAGGAAATACGGTCTTTTTTTATACTTTGAAGCACTTCTTTTAAACTTTTCTCTCTCATACTTTCAATTCGAAGATGATGATTTTTAAATGGTAAATTCCGTGTCACATCATTAGGTACAACAACGCACGTTAATCCCGCTGCAACTGCTGCTCTCAATCCATTTAATGAATCTTCAAATACAACAGCTTCAGATGGCTTAATTCCTAATTCTTCTATTGCAACTCGATAAAGAGCTGGATCTGGTTTTACCTTCTCAACATCTTCTCTCGTTTTAATTACTTCAAAATATTCTCGAATCTGTAGCTCTTCTAAAAAATGAATAACCCATTCTCTAGACGAACTAGAAGCTAGTGCGATTTTTAATCCCATTTCTTTCGCTTCTTCTAAATATTCTTTTACCCCGTCACGAGCTTCTGGTATTTTCATTTTCTCTTTATGTAAAGTTGCCACTTTTTCTTTTAATACACTTTTGTTAAACTTCTCTTTTAATTGATCATTTAAATATGCATAAAGTACCTCATCTGTTGTTCCAATGCATTTCTCAAATTCCTCTAAAGGTAGTTCCCCGCCGTATTCACGAACAGCATCTCTGAAAGAGTGAAACCATATCGTTTCTGTGTCCACAATTAATCCATCAAAATCAAAAATAATTGCTTTCATAATTCTCCCATCCTTTTCGAATTGAAATAAAAAAGGAAACGCCATCCGTTCCCCTTAATTACTTTTCTCTTCATTTGCTTTTTGAACACCACGAAGTGTTTCCACTCGAACCTCATCTTGTTCAAAGTATTGTACTAAATCACCGATACGGTCAATTGATTCCCAACTTAAATGATGTTCAATTCCTTCTACATCATTATAAATTTTACTTTCATCCACACCGATAATGCGCATAAACTGTTCTAACAATTCATGTCGATATACGAGACGTTCCCCGATTTTTTTACCTTTTGATGTTAATACAAGCCCTCTATATTTTTCATAAATTAGATATTCGTCTTTGTCTAATTTTTGTACCATTTTTGTTACAGAGGATGGATGTACACTAAGCGCTTCAGCAATATCAGATACACGGGCATAACCCTTTTCATCAATCAACAAATAAATTTGTTCAATATAATCTTCCATACTAGGGGTAGGCATCGGTTTCCTCCATCCAATTTCATTTTGCTTATTCCGTACGAAGCAATCAATAAAATGATACACCAGAAAGAATAACGTGACAAGGTGGAAACGAGCCTAAATCTGCAAAAGTGAAAAGAACCTGTATTCAAATACAAGTTCCTTTCATGTAAAATATTGAATTTCTGCGTCAGGAAAAAAGTGATGAATATATCCTCGAATCGTTTCCTCCAATACTTCTGCTTCATCTTTTTTATATACATATTTCCCAATTCCATATCGTCCCCATTTATACTTTCGCTTCTCTTCATCCATTTCAAGCTTCGTATTTGGATAACGCTCTTGAATAACCTTTTTCGCTGGTTTCGTAAAACGATGCTGAATTAATTCAAACGTTAAATTTGGTATCGTCATATCTTTCAGCGCATTGTACAGTCGCTCAAATAGTTCACGATATCCTTCTTCCCATCCTTCATGCATATAAAGTGGCGCGACTATAAAACCAAGTGGATAACCTGCACCTGCTACTTTACGTGCCGCCTCAATTCGCTCCTCAAATGGCGATGTCCCTGGTTCAAAATTTTTAATTACATATCGTGAATTTATACTAAACCTGAAACGAGTTTTCCCATTATGCTTTGCATCTAATAAATGATCAACGTGCGAATATTTCGTGACGAAACGTAAGCGCCCATATTCACTTTCTCCAATGAATTCAATCGCCCGCTTTAATGCATGTGTTAAATGATCAATCCCAACAATGTCTGATGTACACGCTGCTTCAAATCTTGTTATTTCAGGTGCCCTTTCATCCATATATTGCTTTGCCTTCTCAAATATTTCATCAAGATTGACATACACACGAACGTAAGGCTTACTCCCAAGTGTTGTTTGCAAATAACAATAATGACAATGTCCCATACACCCTGTTGCGAGCGGAATTGCATATTCAGCTGACGGTTTTGACGTATCAAACTTTAGCGTCTTCCTTACTCCAACGACAAGCGTAGCCTTTGCATTACGATACTTTTGCAAATCATTTTCTCCTGGCAAATTTCTAATTTGATTATGTGATGTCGTTTCACGAATTTCTAATCCCATCTTCGTAAACTTCTCATAAAGCTCTTTTCCAAGCGGATATTCAAGTGCCTTTGGTTCAAAGTAAACGAGTTTTGGCATAAATGGTTTCATGTGCTTCCCTCCCTCTCGTTAGTATGGGAAACGTTGAAAAATTAACACGCATTAAAGTTTTCCACTTCAGTAACTTGCGTTGCAAGTTACTGAATGTTATAATTTGGATAACAGCTACCTTGCAACGCAAGTTACCTGAGTAAAAGGTGGTGAAATCATGCACAGCCAAATGTTAAAAGGTGTGCTCGAAGGTTGCATCCTATACATCATTTCACAAGAAGAAGTGTACGGATATGAACTGAGCACAAAATTAAATAAACACGGATTTACATTCGTAAGCGAAGGAAGCATATATCCGTTATTGTTACGTATGCAAAAAGAAAAATTGATTGAAGGAACATTAAAAGCCTCCTCACTCGGTCCAAAACGAAAATATTATCACGTAACCGATAAAGGATTAGAGCAGCTTGAAGAATTTAAACAAAGCTGGGGAATGGTTTCAACTACGGTAAATAACTTATTACAGGGGGAGTGATAGGGATGAATGCACAAGACATGATTGAATTGAATAATAAAAAACGTGAGCTTCTAACTTCCGAAAACGAGGCTGCTTATGGTGATATGTTAGTATATCTTCGAATATCAAACGTACCCGAGCAACAAATGGAGGAACTGTTACTAGAAATATTAGATCACCTCATCGAAGCACAAGGAGAAAATAAAAACGCTTATGACATCTTTGGAGATAATTTACAATCTTATTGCGATGAACTTATATCAGCTTTACCAACTCAAACAAAGTTAGAAAAAACCTCTTTAATTGGATTTTCTATTAGCTTACTTCTTGCTATACAGTTTGGCATAAATGCAATTATTTCATTTTTTATGTTTCTATTTGAAAAAAACAATACATTATCAAGTCCGCCTTTTAGCATCCTTGGAACTACTTTGTCTGTTTCAATAATTATACTAGGTATACTATTTCTTTTATATTTATTAAAGCGTTACTCCTTTGATCAGAAAATGAATTGGAAAAGAAGAATTCTATTTGGATTCGCATTTGCTACTCCATTTTGTTCCGCTGTATTCTTAAATATTTATTTCCAAAAGCAACCTTATCTCATTTATCATCTAAATTTCTGGCAAAATGCTTTAATTGCTATCTTATTTTTTATTTTATATAAATTACTATATAAAAAATCAAATTTTTAACAGCCCTTCAAAAGGCTGTTTTTTCTTCTGTCTAATTTTACAAATTGAAAAATTTCATAAAGAAAATAAGAAAAATGCAAAATAATTAAAGTTAATTGTTGACGTGATGCTTTTATTATCGGTATCATAAATCTTCGTGAGCAATTATTTTTCGTTATACGATTTTTTTATTATTACTGAATTTTTGAGAGGAGAAATTAGATGTCAGTTAAGAAGAAAACGCAAGTACGCACCGGCAAAATGGTACGTGAACTAATGTTAGCAGACGAAGATGTAAATGCTTCGCTAATTATGGTATATAGTGAAAACGGTGTAAACGCAGAAATTAAAATCGAGGGCTTAACGCCGAAATGTAACGAAGAATTATTTTTGAGCGGAAACGTGGATTGGAACAAGAGTGTTATTTATAAAATTGTTGATTTCACTGGAAACGCTGAAGTTGGTAAAGTTACATTAACAGCGATGAACAAAAACAATGTTTCTCTAGAAATTGAACGCGTTATGTGGAGTAAAGAAAATAAAGAAGCTGCCGAGCAAGAAGAAACACAGGTAGAAGCAGCACCAAAAAAAGAAGTAGTTGTAGAAGCTCCAAAAGCAATTACACCTGCTCCTAAGCCTGTTACGCGTGTGGAAACACCTGCTATGGCACCTAAACCTACTCCGGTACCGAAGCCAGTAAGCGTAGAAGCAGCTGTAGAACTAGCTACTCCAGCGCCTGTAAAAAAAGCAGTCCCTACTCCAGTTACAAAGCAAGAGACAGCACCGGTTGCTCCTGCAAAACCGAAGCAGCCTGCTTTGACTGAAACAAATTCAAAACTACAAGAAAATTATGTTAAACTCGTGAAAAAGACAATTGAAGTTTGTCAAGATTACGAGCTTGGCATCGACATAGATGATTCTATTGAAAGCTTAAAAGAAGAACTACAAAGCCAAGGTATTAGCGTTACATTTGACAAAGAAATTATGGACGTTGTAAGTCGCCTTCGTTCTTTACAAGATAAAGGAATCAAAGTAGAAAAAGTACTTAATTTACTATAAAAAAATAAGAGGTGGCAATTGCCATCTCTTATTTTTTATAATTCCACTCATTACTTTCATACTTTTCTTTCGCTAACGTTTGAACTTCATGTAACTGTTCTTCTGTTAATTCATATGGAACAAGTTCTACATCCAATCCTTTTTCAAAACCAACTTCAAACGCTTTAATTAACTGTTCTATCGTAAATGTACGGTCTGTTAATTCATTAATTGCTACTGCTTTAGAAGAGAACATACTCTTCATACGTTCCTTCACACGTTCATTTGGGAATAAAAATAGATCATATAGTTCATCTAAATCAATTTCTAATGGAATCGATCCATGCTGTAAAATAACACCTTTTTGACGTGTTTGAGCACTACCAGCAATTTTTCTTCCTTCCACTACAATTTCATACCAAGATGGTGCATCAAAACATACACCTGAACGTGGATTTTTCAAATTTTCACGATCTGCTTCTGTTTTTGGAACTGCATAATATGCTTCTAACCCTAATGCCTTAAAACCATCTAATAAGCCTTGCGAAATAACACGATATGCTTCTGTAACTGTTTTCGGCATATTCGGATGATCTTCAGACACAATAACACTATACGTTAACTCTTTGTCATGTAGTACACCCCTGCCGCCTGTTTGACGACGAACGAATCCATATTTCTTTTCGTTAACTACATCCATATTAATATCTTTCTCAACACGTTGAAAATATCCAACTGTTAATGTTGGTACTTCCCATTCATAAAAACGAATTGTTGGTGGCATTTTCTTTTCACTTTGCCAATTTAACAAACATTCATCTAACGCCATATTAAATGCCGGTGAACATTGACCAGAGTTAATATAACACCATTTTTCTTTTCCCATCCTGCACCTCATATAACCAATTATTTTTCACATTCTCTAGTCTACCAAATTCGACAAAATTTGTGAAAGAATACGAAATTTCTTCTTATATGCAAATGAATCTGTTGCATAAATACATATGGGCATTATAATATTGAAAGTAGGATAAGAAAAAAGGGAGCGATAGAATCGTGTCAACAACTTGGATTATTTTATTAGCCGTAATCGTAGCATTTATCGGCTACACTGTATGGATGTACTTCTATCAGAAAAAATTAATTAAAACTCTTACAGAAGAAGAATTTCGCGCTGGCTACCGTAAAGCACAGCTTATCGATATTCGTGAAGCAGACGAATATAACGCAGGGCATATTTTAGGTGCACGTAACATTCCGTTATCACAAATTCGCCTTCGCCATAAAGAACTTCGTCAAGATCAACCTGTTTACTTATATTGCCAAAGCGGATTCCGTACAGGTCGTGCAGCGCAATACTTAAAAAAACAAGGCTACAAAGATTTCTACCAATTACAAGGTGGATTTAAATCTTGGACAGGCAAAATTAAAAAGAAATAATAACATACAAAAAACTAGCTGAATAAATCAGCTAGTTTTTTCATTTCATCTTATTCGCAATGTATAATAAATTCTGCTTGATTACCTTTTCATCGTTCTCTTCTACATTCCGATACAGCAGCTGATATTCAATTTCTTTCTCTTTCCATATAAGCGTAGCAAATTCGTCACCACGTTCATAATCATCTTTATTTTTAAAATAAGCAGACGTTCCATTATTCAGTTTCATTTGTTCTTGAAATCGCTTCTCTTCCATAAGATCCGGAAAACTATAAGGAAAGTTCGCGACATTTAACTCAATATACTCATTTCTACCTGGCTCCTTCTGTTTATATTTAATCGTTAAGACAGCGTTCTTTTTCCCAAGCGTTCTTACTTCACCCTTCACATCACTTGTAATGTCGTACGGTAAAAACGTTGGAACTTTAAACTTCACCGGAAAATATTTTGGAAGTTCCTTTAGCGGAATAGGATCCGTAACACGATCCATAGCTCCTCCTGTTGTTCCCACAAAGTGTTTTTCTTCTTGCATCGTTTGCTGAAACGAACACGAACTAAGTACAAAACTAGAAAACACGAAACAAATGATTCTTTTTTTCAATTTGTTTCCGCCCTTTCATACCGCTCTCTTAACGAACGAAGCGTTGATATGCTCTTCATATTCGCTTTGTCATCAAACTCCACCTTTGAAAACTTTCTACGTTATTCTCACACATTTTGACAACACTTTTTGCAAACAAAAAAGACCCCCTATCATTCTTACGCCCAAGTGAAAAGGTTACGCGAATAAAAAGAAGTCTTATTAATACCATAGTTTGTGAAAAGCTTTTCAGGTCAAGATTTTTTCTTTCTTATTATTTTCCCTTTATAATAAGTGAAAGAGGTGATACATATGGCCAATATAAAACAAATTGCTAAAACTGCTGGTGTATCGATATCAACTGTTTCTCGTGTCCTGAATAATCACCCTTACGTAAAAGAAGAAAAGCGTAAGCGTGTTCTAGATGCTGTTGAAGAATTAAACTACGCAAAAAATATAAATGCTGTCCATTTAATAAGAGGGAAAACATATACAATTGGCGTTATGCTTCCTTTCATTAACCTCCCCTACTTCAGTACCATTATTGAAGGAATCGGTAACGAAGCATTATTAGCTGGATATCACATTAATTTATGCCAAACAAATTACGATAGCCTTGAAGAAATTCGTGTTCTTGAAATGATGAAAATGAAACAATTTGATGGGATGATTATTTGCTCCCGAACGAGCTCTTGGGAACAAATCGAACCTTTCGCAAAATTTGCCCCTATTATTTCATGTGAAAAAATGAAGCACCCCCTCATTTCATCCATCTACGTAGATCATTATGAAGGTTTCCGTCTCGGTACTGCCTATTTACTAAGTAAAGGCCATGAAAAAATCGGAATTTGTTTAGCAAGAAAAACAAGTGTAAATTCCATGGAGCGCGAAAAAGCGTTCGCCGATACCCTTCGTAACGAAGGGAAAACGTTGCATCCTGAATGGATTTTCCACCAATGCTATACAATGCAGGACGGAGCACAAATACTCCATCGTATTTTAAATATGAAAAATCGTCCAACTGCTATTTTTACAGCGAACGATCAAGTTGCAGCTGGTTTATTAACAGAGGCTCGAAAACATGGCATTCGAGTACCTGAAGACCTTGCTATCCTTGGATTTGATAATCATGAAATTTCAAAGGCATTAGAAATTTCCACAATTGAACATCCCGGTCTCGCAATGGGCTCACATGCTTTTTCTTTATTCCATAAGCAGATCCAAAGCGAGCAAATTGTTGGCAGTGCAAAAGAACTTTCATTCCATTTAATTGAGCGAGAGACTGTCTAAAAAGAGCGTTACCTATAACGCTCTTTTTCAGCTCTTCACCTATTGACATTATATTTTTCATCTCATATAATGGACCTAACGAACGGTAGGTAGGGGATGAAAATGACAGCAAACCGCATTAAAGCTGTAGCACTTTCTCATTTCGCACGCTACGGCTATGAAGGAACTTCATTGGCAAATATTGCTCAAGAAGTTGGGATTAAAAAACCATCGATTTACGCACACTTTAAAGGAAAAGAAGAGCTATATTTCATATGCTTAGAATCTGCTCTCCAAAAAGATTTGCAGAGCTTCACAGGCGATATTGAAAGCTTTTCCAATTCGTCTACTGAAGAATTGCTTTTAAAATTATTAAAAGGCTATGCAAAACGCTTTGGTGAAAGTGAAGAATCAATGTTTTGGTTACGAACTTCTTATTTTCCGCCTGATGCATTTCGCGAACAAATTATTAATAAAGCAAATGTACACATTGAAAACGTCGGAAAACTTTTATTCCCTGTATTTAAAAGAGCAAGCGAACAAGATGAGCTGCATAACATTGAAGTAAAAGACGCCTTAGAGGCTTTTCTATGCTTACTCGACGGTCTTATGGTTGAACTACTATACGCAGGTTTAAATCGTTTTGAGACACGTTTAGACGCTTCTTGGAAAGTATTTTGGCGCGGACTTTCAAACTGACGGATTGCTCCTTTGCAATGCGTCGTTTTTAAGCCCTTTACCTAACGACTGGTAGGAAGGAGAAATGACATATGGCATGGATTTATGTAATCATCGCTGGTATTATTGAAATCTTTTGGGTGATTGGACTAAAAAAAGCAGAGGCACCACTTGAATGGGCTGGTGTTGCTCTATTAATTACAATTAGTTTCGTCTTATTATTTAGAGCTTATAAAGATTTACCTGTCGGCACTGTATACGCAGTCTTTACAGGAATTGGAGCTGGTGGAATTGTTCTTACAGAGATTTTCATCTTCGGAGAACCTTTCTCTATCGTAAAAGTTTTATTAATCGGTTTAATCTTCTTCGGAGTAATTGGTTTAAAACGAGTAACAGAAGAAAAAGAAGCGAAGGAGGCCGCATAAAATGGCTTGGGTATTTTTAATTCTAGCTGGTATTTGTGAAATTATTGGTGTACTCTTTATGAAAGTAGCCACTGAAAAGAAAGGCTGGGCACCAAAAGTTATTTTAATCGCTAACTTCGGCGTAAGCTTCTTCTTCTTATCTCTTGCGATGAACACATTACCGATGGGAACTGCTTACGCAATTTGGACTGGAATCGGAACTGCTGGAAGTGCACTTCTAGGCATTCTCATTTTCCGAGAATCAGCGGATTGGCGTCGTCTTGCTTTCTTAAGCTGCATTCTATGCGGCGCTGTTGGCTTAAAACTATTAAGCTAACGTGAGGTGAATGTCATGTGGAAAGAAAAAGGAAAGAAAATATTAGCATGGATCACACTTGGTATCGTCATTCTATTACAAATAAGTTTTCATATAATAGAATGGTTGTTTCATAAAGTAGTATCCATTCTTACCTTCCTTCCTAGCATGGCACTTGAAATTGCATCTATTGCTTGGTCAATTATTGCCTCCATTGCAATCGTCATTATATGGAGTATCGCCAAGCTATGGAATAAGTTATTTAAAAAGGACAGTACTTCTGAAAAAGAGTAACT
Source organism: Bacillus sp. MYb78 (assembly GCF_002975115.1). Taxonomy (NCBI): domain Bacteria; kingdom Bacillati; phylum Bacillota; class Bacilli; order Caryophanales; family Bacillaceae; genus Bacillus; species Bacillus sp. MYb78. The sequence goes on along the minus strand of NZ_PCOB01000006.1, from coordinate 26,044 downwards.
GTCCTTTTTTGTATTCATTCAGATTTTCTATAAAAGTTAGATGCAATAAGACAAAGAAGACCAACTATGACAATACTTATACCAATTCCTTTATGCAAATTAGGAAACGGTGATGGTATGTCTGAATAAAAACTTGCTAATATGAGACCGATTGAAACAAAAAGTACCCCTATTCTATATAACCATTTTCTTTTGTTCATCATTCTCCCCTCCTAAAATTTTTCATACACTCCTTTCTTTTGGACATACTACCTAAAAAAGGAGTGAATAATATGCAAAATTCTATACATAAGCAAATCCTATTTTTATTTTTCCTATTTCTTATTCTCATCATCGTTTTCAGCTTTATATTACATACTCCGAAAGATGTACCAAATAGCGTTTCTTTTTATAAACTACTGCTCTCGTATTGTCGTTATTGAAGAAGGTGCCTTTTTTAAGGCACCTTTTAAAATTCTCTTTTTTCATATATTTTTACTGAAACGAAGATAGATGCTATGAACATGCATATTGAACCAATGAATAACAAGCTGTTATATAGCTGAATTTGTTCTAGGTTGATTCCAAAGAAAATAGAAGAAACAGCCATAGATGCTATTAGTATAAAAATCGCAATAAAAATAGTTTTCTTATACCCTAGCCAAAAGGATAGCGGTAAAACCAAACTTAAATACACTAAAATAAAGCTAATACTAGCAACTATTGTCGTTTCAATAAATTCAAATAAGTTAACCCCACTCTTCATTCCCATCGTGAAACAACCGACCGTTACACTTATAAAAAGAATAATAATTGCTACTATATATTTCGCATACACAATTTGTTTTCTCAATATTGGTAAACTATTTACTATAACTTCACTCTCATTTTTACTATCTGCTTCAAATGTTTTTACTGTTGCCCCAATTGTAATAATTACTGACATAATGATGAATAAATTTTCCGTATCTGTTAAGGCCATATAAAAGAAAACAGGATACAGTATGTACCAAATTAAAAATTTCCATTGAATGATGAAATCTTTTAAAATTAGTTGCTTGATCATGTATTACACCTCCTAATATGCAAATGTCCCTTCTATAACTCTGCCTCCTGAAACATTTTCATTGAGAGGAACATTGATATGAATATACTCACTAATACTCCGATACCAAGAACACCCATTGCTAGTGTAGCCTCTTGAGAGTGGAGTACTTTTAGCATAATTATTTTATCACCAAAAATATTGCACATAAGGCCAATCATACCCATTAAAGGAAAAAACATAATCACATTCAAGGCAGTAATAGCTTTATATCCCCCAATGTAATTAACAGGTATCGTTACTACACAATAAATCAAAGTTGCTACTATTGCTGAAAACACTGCATATCCAGGCATGACTATATCCCTGCCCAATAAAATATTTCCTAATATTAAGACTATAAAAGTTACACTCAAACCAGCCATAATAAATAATGTGCTTGAAATATATTTAGCTATAATTATCTCTTTTCTCGTTATAGGCAAGCTCACTAATACTTTTTCCGCTTTACTTTTCTCTTCATAATAAAAAGAAATATATATAATCGTACTACATGTTATAAATAATCCTATTGCAATCCCCATTGGTTCGACGGAATCCTTAAAAATAGATAAAATGGGTATTAAAAAATAGAAAGGAAACATCTTCTTCTGTAAGAAAAACTCCTTCAAAATCAATTGTTGCATATAGATTCTCCTCTCTATAAATCACGTGCTCCGTAAATTTTAATTGTAAGAAACATAGAAGCGATATAAATACTAACTAATGTAATGAATCCAACTATAAATACACCAAGATGTAATGGATTCACAATCCAATCAATGAATGATGTCGTAGCGCTTTCTCCGTCACCAATAAACATTCCAATAATAACACCTATCCCAGCGGCTCCACCTGTAAATATTCCACGTACTACTTTTGATTTTGTCCCATAATAACTCGGGAATAATGCTGTAATATAAACTAAAGAATATACAGCACCTCTGACTACTACATACCAAGGAATTTCAATATACAAATTTGGATGATACACTCCAATATCACCAATGACGGCGATACCTCTTATAAGAAAAACAACTAGCATAGTAGAAATCATGCCACCTACAATGAATATTACACCCGAAATATATTTAGCAATAATGATATCCTTTCGTCCAACAGGTAAACTATTTATAATAACATCACTTTTATTTTTTTCATCCATCGCTATTAGTATCATAGAAGATGATATCGTTATGAGTAAGCAACTCATCGGAAATAACAATTCACCATCTGGATCTAATCCAAAGAAAACAAGGGGCATAATAAAATACACTAACCACATAACCCGAAAAAAGAACAAATCTTTATAGATTAGCTGACGCATAAGCACCTCTCCCTTTCGCAGTGTAAACGATGATATCGTCTAATGTAGGCTTTTCTAGTACAACCTCATTTCCAAACCAATCGATAATTGCTTGTTTATCCTTCGCTAAACCTTCGAAACCGAATTTATTTTTTCGTAATCCAACAAATAGTTCTTTTCCTTCTCGATCTAATAAATCATTGCTTCCCTTTACGATTACGTAGTTCTCCATTAATTCATCTTTTTCACCAGTAAATATAATTTCTCCATCGTTGATAAACGTAATATAATCTGCAATACGTTCTAAATCCGTTGTAATGTGGGTTGAGAATAATACAGATACTTCATCTTCCATTACAATTTCTTGCAACATATCAAGTAATTCACTTCGGACAACTGGATCTAATCCTGCTGTCGGCTCATCCATAATGATAAACTCTGCATGATGTGAAAGTGCGATGGCAATCGCAAACTTCATTTTCATCCCTTTAGATAGCTCTTTAATTTTTTTATACTTTGGAACTTGCAATCTTTGCATATACGATTGGTATTGATTTTCGTCCCACTTTTTATATAACGGTGCAATAATACGTTTCATTTGTTCACACGTTAAATCTTCGTAATAATGATTTTCATCATATACAAAACCAATATTTTGTTTTATGTCCTTTTCAGCTTTCTTATTGTCTTTGCCAAAAATTTTTATATCGCCGCTATCTTTTCTAATTAAATTCATAATCATTTTGATCGTTGTACTTTTCCCAGCACCATTTGGTCCGACAAACCCCATAATATATCCTCGTGGTAATGCAAAACTTATATTGTTCACTGCAAAATCTTGATAACTTTTACAAACATTTTTTAGCTCTAACATCTCTTATTCCCCCTTATATAAACACGCAATCATCTGCTGCAATTCTTCAAGTGAAAGCTGCAACACTTTACTTTCTTTTACGATTTCTTCAGCCTTACTTTCCAATAGACGTAGCCGCTGTTCTTTTAATAGTTCATTATTTTTACGTGAAACATAAGTCCCCTTCCCAGCAACAGTTTCTATATATCCTTCTTTTTCAAGCTCCTCGTACGCACGCTTCGTTGTAATTACACTAATTTGCAATTCCTTCGCTAAGCTACGAATAGACGGTAATTGGTCTCCACCCTTTAAACCACCATTTAAAATAAGCTGGCTTAATTGTTTTCTTATTTGCACATAAATAGGGTCTTGGGAAGAATTCGAAATAATAATATTCATGTTTTCCTCCAGTGTGTGTATATACTGTATATACCTTATATATACAGTATATACACAGCATCCTATTTTTGGCAAGAAAAAAAGACCAACATTTTCCTGTTGGTCTTTCGTATATGTATCACTTTTCAAAGCGATCTAACATCTCATCTCTCATTCCGAAACTTACTACTGCAATTCCTATATACATAAACAGAAGGAATGCCGGATGAACCGTGTTGTACCAGCTGCTGTCAACGATTAAATAAATCGTTAATGCCACAACAAGAACAAACGCTAAGATAAACATATAAAAGTGTCTTGTACTACCCATGATAAACTCCTCTCTTCTCACTTCACCATTCAACAGTTTATTTTATCGAATAATTCGATATGACTCAAGGTTAACTTTCTGTTATGTAATCAAGTTCCACCTTTACAATGTCCTCACATGCTATTGAAATGATTGTTCCTTGTTTATCAATCGCCGTCACTTCTCTATTATCCATTACACGATTTGCTACTCTTTCTAACACTTTTCCTTGGTCTCGATAGCAAAATTCTTTTACATCTTTAATTGTTTCTCCATTTTCTAAATGGTATACCATTCTATAACATCGATATCCCACACTTTCACCCCCGTCTTGTTCGTTTTTTCACATATACATAAAAATGAGTAATCTTTGCCTCATCACATCTTCTTAATTTCAATAAAATTCTAACAAAAATAAATACTTTTATCAAACCGACTTTTTCAACAAAACTACCTATAAAACTACACCTTTACACCATTAGGAAACAAAAAATATAATTTTTCAACATTTTCTTCACTATTTCTGCACAAATTCTCCATACAAAAAAAGAACCCGCCGCAGCGAGTTCTTCTTTTGTTATTCTAATCAAACTTGTACAGGAGCCGGCTTTGCATAACGTAAAACTGGTTTACGTGCAGCCATCGTTTCGTCTAAACGTTTAATGACTGTCGTATGCGGTGCTTCTTGTACAACTTCTGGATTTTCTTCTACTTCTTTAGCGATTTGAATCATCTTATCAATGAAACCATCTAATGTTTCTTTTGATTCTGTTTCTGTCGGCTCAATCATAATACATTCTTCCACATTTAATGGGAAGTAAATTGTTGGTGGATGGTAACCGAAATCAAGCAGACGTTTTGCAATATCTAATGTACGTACGCCAAGTTTCTTTTGACGACGACCTGATAATACAAATTCATGCTTACAATGTCTATCGAATGGAAGATCGTAGAATGGCGCTAATCTTCTCATCATATAGTTCGCATTTAATACAGCATACTCAGTTACTGCACGCAAGCCATCTGGACCCATAGAGCGAATATACGTGTATGCACGAACGTTAATTCCGAAGTTACCATAGAATGGCTTCACACGACCAATTGCTTCTGGACGGTCGTAGTTGAAGTGATAACCATTTTCCGTTTTTTCTAAAATCGGTTTTGGTAAGTACGGAATTAAATCAGCTTTCACACCTACTGGACCAGAACCTGGGCCACCACCGCCGTGAGGACCTGTAAATGTTTTATGAAGGTTTAAATGCACAACGTCAAATCCCATATCTCCTGGGCGTGCTTGGCTTAATACCGCATTTAAGTTTGCACCATCATAGTATAACTTACCGCCTGCATTATGGACGATTTCTGCCATTTCTAAAATATTTTCTTCGAATAGACCTAATGTATTAGGATTTGTTAACATAAGTGCTGCTGTTTCTTCGTTTACAACACGTTTTAAGTCTTCTAAGTCAACAAGGCCATTTTCATTTGATTTTACTGTAATTGTTTCAAAACCAGCTACAGTTGCAGATGCCGGGTTCGTTCCGTGAGCAGAGTCAGGTACAATTACTTTCGTACGGTTAAAGTCACCTTTCGCTTCATGGTATGCACGAATTAACATTAAACCTGTCCATTCTCCGTGTGCACCAGCTGCTGGTTGTAAAGTAACAGTATCCATACCTGTAATTTCAATTAAATGCTCTTGTAAGTCATACATTAATTCCATTGCACCTTGTACTGTCTTTTCATCTTGCAGTGGATGAATATTTGCAAATCCTGCGAAACGAGCTACACTCTCATTAATTTTCGGATTATATTTCATCGTACAAGATCCAAGTGGATAGAATCCAGAATCAACACCGTGGTTACGGTTTGAAAGTGCTGTATAGTGGCGCATAATATCAAGTTCAGATACTTCTGGTAGCTCTGCATCTTCTACTCGAATATAATCGCTCTCAAACACATCTTCTAGTTTCACTTCTTCTACATCTAATTTGGGTAAGCTATATCCTATGCGTCCTTCTTTACTCACTTCAAAGATAAGTGCTTGGTCTTGATTCTTCATTGGATAGCCCCCATTTCGTTTACAAGTGTGTCAATTTCCTCTTTTGTACGAAGCTCAGTTACTGCTACAAGCATATGGTTTTCATGCTCTTTATAATCACGGCCTAGATCGTAACCACCGATAATATTCTTTTGTAATAATGCATCGTTTACTTCTTTCACTGGACGTTTGCAATCTACAACAAACTCATTGAAGAATGGTCCAGCAAATGTTACTGTGAAGCCTTTCGCCTCAAATTGACGTTTTGCATACTGTGCTTTAGAAATGTTTTGACGTGCCATTTCTTTCACACCTTGTTTGCCAAGTGCCGTCATTGCAACAGAAGCTGCTAATGCATTTAACGCTTGGTTTGAACAAATATTAGACGTCGCTTTATCACGGCGAATATGCTGTTCACGTGCTTGTAACGTTAATACAAATCCACGTTTACCATCTGAATCTACAGTTTGTCCAACAAGACGTCCTGGAATTTTACGCATAAATGCTTTCGTTGTTGCAAAGTAACCACAGTGCGGTCCACCAAACTGCGTTGGAATACCGAATGGTTGTGCATCACCGATTACAATATCAGCACCAAATTTCCCTGGTGGTGTTAATGCGCCTAATGATAATGGATTTGAAGAAACGATAAATAATGATTTTTGTTGATGAACGATTTTTTCAATATCAGCTAATTTTTCAACTTGTCCGAAGAAGTTTGGATATTGAACGATTACACAAGCAACTGTATCATCTACTTCACTTTGTAATACGTCTAAATCTGTTACACCATCTTTATGATTAATTTCAACAACTTCAAGATTTTGACCTTTTGCATACGTTTCAAGTACTGCTCTTGATTCTGGATGAACCGCGCTAGATACAAGAATTTTCTTTTTGCGAGTATGGCCAGCTGCTAACATTGCCGCTTCAGCTAAAGCTGTACCCCCGTCATACATAGAAGAGTTTGCTACATCCATTCCTGTTAATTCACAAATCATTGTTTGGAATTCAAAGATTGCTTGTAATTCCCCTTGTGAAATTTCCGGTTGGTATGGTGTGTAAGCTGTATAAAATTCTGAGCGAGAAATAACATGATCTACAATTACTGGAGCATAATGATCGTATACGCCTGCTCCTAAGAAAGAAGCGTATTCTTTTAAGTTAGCATTTTTACTAGCCATTTGAGATAGCTCTTTTAAAAGCTCTGGCTCTGATTTTGCTTCTTTAATTTTTAAATCCCCTTTAAAACGAACACTCTCTGGAATATCAGAGAATAATTCATCGATCGTTTGAACGCCGATCGTTTGTAACATTTCTTTTTTGTCTTCTTCTGTCATTGGAAGATAACGATGCAACATGAAATCTACCCCTCTCCCCGTTACTTTGAACGTTTGTAAAATGGTGTTGGAACAACTACTGCTTTGACGCGTTTATTACGAATTTCAATTTCTACTTCTGTATCAACTGCTGCGTATTTTACATCAATTAGTGCTAAACCAATGCTTTTCTTTAACGTTGGAGATTGTGTACCACTCGTTACTTCCCCAATTTTTTCTTCACCAATAAATACAGGGTAATGCGTACGAGGAATTCCACGTTCGATTACTTCGATGCCGACTAATTTACGAGGCGCACCGTTTTCTTTTTGCTCTTTTAACGTTGCTTTTCCAAAGAAGTCTGCTTCTTTATTTGTTTTTACCGCAAAGCCAATTCCAGCCTCAATCGGTGTAATATCTTTTGATAATTCTTGTCCATAAAGTGGTAATGTTGCTTCGAATCGAAGTGTATCACGAGCACCTAAACCACATGCTTTTAAGCCCTCTTCTGCTCCAACTTCAAGAAGTTTCTCCCAAAGTTTTGCAGCATCTTCACTCTTACAGTAAATTTCGAATCCATCTTCACCTGTATAACCTGTACGAGATACAAGTGCTGAAATTCCATCTACAAGAATATCGTTTTTAAATTTAAAGAACTTAATTTCTTTCAAATCTTCTGACACAACTTTTTGTAAAATGCCTTCTGCTTTTGGTCCTTGAATTGCAAGCTGTGCAACTTCACTAGAAACATTGACTACTGTCGCATCGCCAATTACATGACTTGCTAACCATTCGTAATCTTTCTCGATATTTGATGCATTGATTACTAATAAATAGTCTTCTTCACCACGTTTGTAGATTAATAAATCATCTACTGTACCACCATTTTCGTAGCACATAGCTGTATATTGTGCGCCCCCTACCTTTAAGGTAGATACGTCATTTGTAACAACACGTTGTAAAAATGCTAAACTATCTACACCTTTTACTTCAACTTCTCCCATATGAGACACATCGAACAAACCTGCAGCTGTACGTACAGCTTCGTGTTCTTCTTTAATGCTTGAAAATTGAACTGGTAATTCCCAACCACCGAAGTCGATTGTTTTCCCACCATACTTCGCGTATACATCAAATAACGGTGTACGTTGTAATGTAATCATGCTCTCTCCCCCTTATGCTTTGACAAATCAATAAAAGTTGCTTCCTTTTTCTAAACATTTTCATTCTGAAAAGATAGGATATACGGAATCTCATTATATTTTTTTATGAAAGCGTAAATAAAAAATCACTTTCTTGGATAAAATACGAAAGATTCCACACATTTCACACCATTATCCTAACATCATTCGCTATATTTCATCAATATTCTAGCATAAAAAATAATTTAGAATTTTTTATTTTAAAACACAATAAATACAGCTTTTGAGATTTAATACTTTATTATTGTCTATCATATAGCCTTTAATAACGATAATTATGCCTTCTTTTGAGGCAAATCATCATACATTAAAAAATAATTACTTTAGTTTATAAAAGGTGGGAGAGTCGTAATGAATGTCGATATTTCCGTAGATCGGACGTGGCAAAACAATTTTTTAAATAGAATTGATGAAGATGGTCCTTGGACAAACTGGGATTTATATCACTTAGCTTATGAAACAGAAAAATCGTTACTTGTTCCTACTTTTGATGGACTACAAGCACCGAAACATTTATCCCATTTCACGCCGCTTCCGCATCAATTAGAAGTCGCTCAAAATGTGATTGAACAAATGAATGGTAAAGCGATTCTAGCAGATGAAGTAGGTCTTGGAAAAACAATCGAAGCTGGACTTATTTTGAAAGAATACATGGTCCGCGGGCTTGTGAAAAAGGTACTTATACTTGTCCCAGCCTCTCTCGTATCACAATGGGCATACGAGCTGAATACAAAGTTTTTCATTCCCGCTGTAGCACAAAAGAAAAGCTACTCGTGGGAACAAGCTGACGTAATCGTATCATCAATTGATACTGCGAAACGTTCACCACATCGCGATATCGTGTTGAACTTAGAATATGACCTTATTATTATCGATGAAGCACATAAACTGAAAAATAATAAAACAAAAAACTATGAATTTGCACAACGACTAAAAAAGAAGTTTTGTTTATTACTAACCGCTACTCCTGTTCAAAATAAGATTGATGAAATTTTTAACCTTGTTTCTTTATTAAAGCCAGGACATTTAGGCAATCAATCCAACTTTGAAGAATATTACGCTTCCAAAAATCGCTCAGCCAAATCAGATGAAGACTTAAAAGCTCTCATTAACAAAGTAATGGTGCGAAATAGACGACATAATACCGGTATCGATTGGCCGAAGAGACATGTACGTACAATTTTTGTTGAGTTTAATGAACAAGAACAAGCTCTATATAATGATATCGAAAATTGGCGAGGACAAGACGCCTTCACATCTGCTTTCTCATCGTTAACTTTAAAACGGGAAGCGTGTAGTAGTCGTGAGGCTGTTTACTATTCATTGAAAAAGCATGTAGAAAAAAGACAGAAAGAAAATGAACATTATATAAAAGATCCACATATCGATGTGCTAATGGACAAAATTAATCATATTCCTTTCAACTCGAAAGCAACTAAAGCTCTAGAGCTTATAAAAGAAATTGACGATAAAGTCGTCATTTTCACGGAATACCGAGCATCACAGATGTACTTACAATGGTTTTTACAACAACACGGTATTTCTTCTGTCCCATTCCGCGGTGGATTTAAACGCGGGAAGAAAGATTGGATGAAGGAACTTTTCCAAAATCGTGCCCAAGTGTTAATTGCAACGGAAGCTGGCGGAGAAGGCATTAACTTACAGTTTTGTAGCCATATGATCAATTATGATTTGCCATGGAATCCAATGCGTCTTGAGCAAAGAATTGGACGTATTCACCGTCTCGGTCAAAAGAATGATGTTCATATTTATAACTTAGCTACAAAGCATACTGTTGAAGAACATATTCTGAAACTGTTATATGAAAAAATCAACTTATTCGAGCGTGTTATCGGTGAACTCGATGAAATTTTAACGAGAATTAATATGAAAAACATCGACGCGCACATTCAAGAAATTTTCGCGCAATCAAAAAGCGAAGGTGAAATTAGAATTAAGATGGAAAACTTAACATCTATAATCGACTTTGCGAAACGAAATGAAGCTGAGGTGCAAGGCTATGCAGCAACATGAAATTCATAATTACTTATACAATTTCTTTGAGGCGAATAACTGTGAAATTTTAGAACGTTCTCCTCATTTATTAGATGTACAGTTAACAATTGAGATGGATAAATTATTAATGAATCGCCCTTTTTATTGGCACTATCTTGAGAAAACAGGAGGCGTACCGAATCCGATGCGCCTTACTCTTATTACAAATCCAGAAAATGAAGAAAATGATGGTGAGCTTATTCACTACGGTTCACCACGTCTACATCAAATTTTCCAAACGACAAAAGAATTAGGCTCTTACATACGTTTATATGAGGATGTAAGACATAATGGGGCAACACATACACCGCTCCACCCTTGGCTCGGTATTAATATAAAAGTTTCCTATCAATGTGATCGAAAAAAAGACATCCTTCACTCGATTGGCATTCATCTCATTTCTGGAACAATGATGGCAAACTTTCATGAAACATTAACAAACATTAAACTTACACCAAAAATACCTGATTTTTGTTTTACGCTCTCGCCCATCATTAAACCTCAAAGTGGTTTACAACGCATAGAAGACGCTTTAAAAAATATAATTGCAGAAGATGACCATACGTGGGCAAAAGAAGCAAGAGTGCGTTGGAATCATGATCTAGACCTTTTAAACCGTTTTTATGAAGAAAGTGACGAACTTCCTGAGAGCTATGAAATTGAAAAACAAGCTCTGCAAGAACAGTATGAACCACGTATTACAGTGCAAATTATTAACGGTGGCCTTTTTTATGTTACCGCGAATCATTTTCTATCTTGAAGAAGCTCCTTCTGCTTTAGAAGGAGCCTCTTTTGAGCTATTTTCTACCCTACTCGCTATCGCCACTACGCTCTTGCTGTTTTTTCTGTGCCATACGTTTCTGCTGTGCACGATCCTTTGCGCTCACATGATTTGCATCAGTTGGAAGATTTTCTTTCGAACGTCCAATTCCATTGCTCATCTTTCCCACTCCTTTTTGCGTTTTTCAAAATACATGTTTATTTTCAGCTAGAGTTACAATCCTTATACAAAAAAATAAGAGCAGCCATTGGCTACTCTTACTCGCTCACATATTTTTGAAACATATCATGGATGCCTTTATTTACTAGGTTCGAGATCTGCTCGTCAGATTTATTCGGATAACGATCACGCAATCTGATAGATGCCTTCACCATTAAATTTTCTAATACAGAACGGCCACCTTCTCCATAAATAATTTCAGCATATTTAACAAGCCTTCCATCCTCTACTGTTGCTGGATTATGATTGAAGAAAAATTTACTCATTGTCTCCACCTCTCTCTTTTGATAACGTTTACATTTATATAGATTATTTATGTTATTTATTTCACAATATTGTATGCATGTATATTTAATTAGTTTCATTATAAAGCAACATATCGATAGTAAATATGTGATTTTCCGTCCATTTTGTGAACAAACTAAAAATGAAAGCGTTTCCTTTATTATATACTAAAAAAACTTACTACGCTAGGGGCAATTTTTTTCAATCTACTAATCCCTCAAAAATTGATATATTTTTTCTTTTCCCATTAAACCTTATACAATTTTCAGAAATTATATTATAAAATATATGTATGACTTAAGGAGGCTTTGTATGAATCAAAATAAAAAAGCTATATTAGATCTTGTCTTTTATCTCGTAATCCCATTCCTCATTTGGAAATTTGCAAAACCTTATATCGATCCTTATTACGCGATGTTACTTTCCTCTGTTCCGGGGATTATTTATACACTGTATACCTTTAAAAAAGAAAAACAGTTTAACGTGACAGGGTTCTTTATTTTAATTACACTCATTTCTAATACAACGGTAGATCTATTATCTGGGTCAGCTGAACGAATGTTATGGAATGATGCATATTATCACATCGTACTCGGTATTATCGTCATATGTACAATTTTTATAAAAAAACCACTTATGTTATATTTCGCAGCAGATATTGCCGCACTTCAAGGTCATGACCGTGATAAAAGTCGTGAGCTTTATCGTGATAGTCGTATATATCCAGCACTGCAATATTTAACGTTATTTTTCGGGCTACAATTTATATTAAAAAGCTTTTTAAAAATTTATTTCATCTCTGTTTTTGGTGTAGATGGCTACGGTGAAATGAGAGCGATTATGACCGCTGTCGGCTGGGGCATTTCTATTTGTATCGGAATAGGGTTCGTATGGGTGAACAATAAAATACATGCCGTTACGGAAGAACAAGAATCCGTGCAGTAAACAAAGATCCCCTAGTGTATTACGACACTAGGGGATCTTTATTTTGCTAGACATATGACTAAAATTTAACTTGATTTTTTTCTTTTACTTTTTACATTTCGATAAAACAAAGCAGCACTCAGCGGCATAACACCAAACCACTTATTCATAAATGGCTCTTTTTCAGCACGGCGTTGTTCTTTCTTTTGTTTTCGATCTTCTTTTGGAGCATCCATATACGACACAAACTGCTGCGTCACAAAGCGAACATAATCATTAGTAGACATATTATCATCACCTCTACTTGATTAGTATGTCCACTTTTTTATACATTAATCTTTTCCTTTAATTCATTCATAATTTGCTTTACAGACTTATTTGTCGTATCGATATGAATATGAGCCTCTTCATAATAAGCTCGGCGTAATTCAAATTTCGTTACAAATGCATCTATATCTTTCTTTTGAAATAATGGACGTGTCGTATCTTCACGAAGCCTTTCTGCAATTACATGCGGATCACAATATAAATACACGACAGTTCCGTTCTCTTTCATCCACTTGCGATTTTCCGCTCGTTCAATAATTCCCCCACCAGTTGTAATAATGACATTATGGACTGGTAGCGAACGTAACATTTCGCTTTCATATTCCCGAAAAGCCGTTTCGCCTTCTTCGGCAAAAATATCACGAATTGCCTTCTCTTGCTTCTCTTCGATTTTTTGATCAGTATCTACAACATCCATTTGAAGTTCTTTACTTAACGCTTTTCCAATTGTTGTTTTCCCTGCTCCCATGTAGCCGGTTATGTATATAGATTTCATTTTCTGTCCTCTCAATCGTCATTTATTAATTGTTATTATAACGAAAGATGCTACTTTGTTTAATAAAAAAACGTTTTGTTCTTATACTATGAAGAACAAAACGTAACACTCGCTTTTACTTATAAGTACCTCTTCTCACCCACTGCGTTGCAATCCATTTCTCGCCTTTCGTTACAGGTGCCCCTCCGTGTAACGTAAGCTCATTTAGTGATTGATCTTGATAAAAATACTCAAAGTATACTGCCATTCCCTTTCTAGGATGTACAGAAAGATTTAATTTCGGGAAGTACGTTTCCCCGCCTTCTTCTACATCATTTAAGTACATTACAAGCGTACTAATACGATTGTTAGCAGCTGATCTACTATGTTCCGCAAAATAATCATAGTGTGCTTTATATTGTTGATCCACTTCATAATTTAAAATGTGTAATCCTTCACCATGCGACGCAGGAACATTCATGATAGATGAAATTCGTTTTTCAATCTTTGAAGTAAGTTCATTGTCTTCCAAAAATGCACCGCTACTTGTTCGAATATCATTTACATCACGTGATGAACCAACTTTAGACCGCTTCATTTTATTTTTAGACATTTCAATCAATTCACCACACTCTTCATCACTTAGTACATTTGCTAATACGACAATAAGAGGTTCTTCGAATTTTGAAATAATGTGTATTTCTCTATCCTCTGTCATAATCTTATTTCCTTTATGATCAAAAATAGTTTGTTCCTTATTTTCACCTATTTGATTGTTGTTTGTCATTTCCCTATTCTCCCTAAAAATAATGATTGGATAGCATGAATATATCACATTCTTTCTACCTTTCTCTTTTTTGAGAAAATTTAAACTTTTAATCGTTATATTTATCCATTTCTTCTAAAAAATCAATTCAATTTACAATAGAAATCCCTGGTTTTTCTTCTTATTTTTACATATTATCCTTCTATCCAATCGACTATTTTTCCATCCTTCTTTCTATACCGAAAGCTCACCGTATAGAAAGCTTCCTGTTTGAGTGTACACTGCAACGCAACGAGAATTAAATCATTTTCAAAGATATAATTTCCACTCACTTCTCCCTTTTCATACTGAAAGAAAAATGCACCTTCTTTTTCTTTTTGCTGTAAGTCTTTTTTTATATCTGTAATAGATCGGTTAAGTAGTTCATCCAGTAAAAACTTTTGTTCTATTTCTATATAAAAATTTTTATCTGTAAACAACATATTTGTTTCGTATATAAAAAAAGAAGTTAATAAAATAAGAAAGATGAGTGTTCCAGGCATTGTAAACCCATTTTTCCCTCTCATACATTCATTTCCATTTCACTATATCGCATAACTACACCTTCATATATTTTTCCGCTAGTATCTTTCACATTTATAATGAGTACATGAGGTGTTAGTTTGTAAGAAACCGTTCCAATATTTTGTAAAACAACTTCCCTCCCGCGCCTATTTACCTTTCTTATAAGACGACTATTCTCTTTTTCATACGATACTTCACTCCCATTACGCGATCGAAATCGTAAAATACTTTCTCCATTTTCAAATGCTAGCTGTTCTCCAGATGATACTTCACGAAACTCCAATTGCATTTGACCTAAAAATACATCCCACTCCCAATCATTTAATCCTTTTGACTGTTTATTTTCCATTTCAATGAAATGTAGGCGGGGAAAGAGCAAAAAAAATATTGATAATAGAAACAGACATACAATCATTTCTATTAATGAAAAACCAAATTCTAATTTATTTTTTCTCCTACATAAAAGCATTGTTCCATCACTCTGTCTTTCACATCTCTCCACATGGTACAAACTTCATTGCCTCCCCAATATGTGTAATACACAATTCCATTTATATTCTTTTCTATTATTCGCTTTTCTTCATTTCCATACATATATATAATTGCTTCCTTTTTTAATAATCCAGATGCCTTATAACGAATTTGTATATTTTTTCTTTCTTGCATAACTAATACTGTTTGCGGTAGTAGTAACGATACAGCCATCATTAAAATACTTAACGATACAATCATTTCAGCCATTATGGATCCTTTTTGACATTTCACGATACGTAAATCTCCCTCTTCCAAGCTGAAATACAATTTCATATTTATAATTTCGATATGAAATTATAATCGTACCACCTCTATTAATATTTCCACTTGGATTATATGTCATCGGATTTGGAAACGTATGCAAATCAATTTGTATATCTTCTTCATACTCCCGCTTGACGATATAATACTTTGTACCTGACTCTTTTATAGCATACATATTTCTATCTTTATGCCAACGTAATGTATAGTGCTTTTGACGATTTATCGCTAATTGCTGCATATACAAAATATCATTTGAAAACTGTCTCAAAAATTGTTCAACTTTTTGTCGCTCGTATAAGGAATGAACACTAAAATACGTAACTACACTTAATACAGAAATAGCAAATAAAACGAGTAACATTTCTAAAAAAGTAAACCCCTGTTGTTTCACAATGCCCTAATTGATACTGCGCCATCATCTGAAATATGAATAGATTCGCCATTCGGGCACTTATCAGTTGTAATATACTTTTCATCTGTCAGTTCTTTTAACGATGGAATTTTATTATGTTGTAATTGATATACTTGTATTTGTGCTTCTATAGATTTCACGTAAGCTGCACACCCTTTTCCTTGGACCGATGAACGCTGTGTAACTACATTTGGAATAATTAATAGTAATAATATAGTTATGACAACCATTACTAATAGCATCTCTAACAGAGTAAATCCTTCCTCATTCCGCATACAAATGCCCCCTAAATAGAATTCATCATTTGAAACATTGGCATAATCATCGCTAAATACATAAGGACAACGATTCCTCCAATACATGTAAATAAAATAGGCTGAATGATAACTAACATATGTTTAATTTTCCGTTCCATCTTTTCCATAATAAGATCGCTATAGTCACCTAATTCAATCGCTAAATTGCCGTTTGCTTGTCCATGCGTAATAACATAAGAAAGTTCTTTCTCGTAATACCCACTTTTAGCAATGATAGATTGTAACCGTTCTCCTCCAATTAATTGTCTTTCAATCCGGCTCGCTTCATATTGAAAGAACGGATGATATCTTTGCTCCATCATTATTGTTAAAGCTTCGCATACTGATAGTCCACCATTTAATAAACCACTCAACTGAGTAGCAAAATAATGTGAATGCTTTAAAATAAGAAATGTTTTGATGAGGGGCATACGAAGCATGATTTTTACCTGGCTAATATGTGGAAGTTTCCTAAAATACAACATATACAAACTACATCCAATAATAACAGTTAAAATAACGGTTAAAATAATGTAAGGCAGCAGTTTTATTGCACTTAAAATTTGTTCTGTAAGTAGTGGTGTATTAGAACCGAACGAACTATAAACCATTTCAACCTGAGGTAATAAAATGAGGTTGAAAATAAAAAGCATGATTAGTAGAAAAAACATTAAAAACATAGGATACTGCATGATTTTCATCATGTCTCTCCTATACTTATCTTTCTTATAAAGAAGTGCACTTCCTTGTTGCAAAGCAAAAGAAATATCACCATGTCGCTCGGCATAAAATAAATAACTTAACATGTCCTGATGAAACTTTAACTGATGAAAAGAATCGTGTAGACTTTTCCCATCTTTTAACCCCTCAATCATGTGCTGCAATTGTACTTTCTTTTCTACAGGTAATTGAAACTGTAAAAATTCTAATGCTTGTAAAAGAGAGTAGCCTTTTTCTAGTAATTCTCCTAAACGTTTCAACAATACTACTTGATCACTTAAACTCCAAGTTTTCTTAAACATAAACATCATCTTCTAAAAAACCTAAAGCATATCCTTTTCTTATTGACGATTCTAAAGTCTCATGTTTGTAAGTAACACATTCTCCATCTGCTTCTTTAAGCGCTTGTTTTAACTCATATCCATATAGCAGCTCATAAATGCTTGCTTGCCTTACTTGCCTCATTGATTTACATAAAGTTGAGCACTTTCCTCTGCAAAACGGACACTTCAATTCGACAAGTCGCTGTGCAGCTACAGCCAATAAAGACTGTTCAATCTCTTGCCTCGTTATACCATAATCCATGAAACGAATGATTGCTCCTTTCGCATCATTCGTATGCAACGTTGTCATGACTAAATGTCCTGTCAAACTTGCTCTTATAGCTATTTTTGCTGTTTCTTCATCACGGATTTCACCGACTAAAATAATATCTGGATCATGACGTAAAATAGCCTTTAATCCTGTTTCATATGTGAGACCCGCTTTTTCATTTATTTGAATTTGTAATACATCGTCACTTCTTTTTTCAACCGGATCTTCAAGTGTAATGATGCGACGTGTTTTCTTTTTTCTAATTACCTCTAATAATGCATACATTGTCGTTGTCTTCCCAGAACCAGTCGGTCCAGTAAACACGAGTAGCCCCTGTGAATAGCGTAAAAACGAGAGTAGTTTTGCTGCCGTACTTGGAAATAACGAAAGATGTGATAAGGGCTGCACAGATGCTTGTAAATGAAGGCGAATAACGAGACTTTCTTGATATACTGTTGGAAGTGTTGAAAGGCGTAAATACACTTCTTGTCCATCAATTTGCAAATACAACGAACCATTCTGTGGCTTCCGTTTCTCTCCTATGTCCATAGATGCTAAAAATTTAAAATGTGAGACAAGTTTTTCTCCAAACTCCTTTTTAATACAATGTCTCGTCATTAAATCTTTTCCTATACGTAGTTGCACCGCTACATCCTTCTGCCGGGGCACAATATGTAAATCTGACGCTTGTACCCTACACGCTTCTTTTAAAATTGTATTCGCAAAAATTTCAATCCCATTCATCACTTTTCCCTCCTCACTATGTATATAGCATGAAAACATGCACAATAAAAATTTGGAATTTTGTATTTTGACTAGAACAAAAAGGAAAAATATGTTTGTGAAATTATGAACAATTTCCGAATTATTGTCTGAAATTACCTATACTCATGTTTATCTGTATTATAATGTTATTATCTTGGATAAAGTGATAAAGGTGGAGATCCTCATGGAACAAGCTTTAAAAATTACAGGTGTATTATCTGACCCAACTCGTTATTACATTTATAAATATATTTCGCAAAAACATAGTTACGTAACGGTACAAGAAATTGCAGATGAGTTTGACATTCATCCAAACGTAGCGCGTTTACATTTATCTAAACTAGAAGATGTTCATATGCTAAAATCGGAAACGAAGAAAACTGGAAAAGGCGGACGACCGAGCAGATTGTATGTCTTATCTGAAGATGTTATCCAATTACAATTTCCATTCCGTGATTATCAATTGTTAGCAAGAATCGCATTTAATTCTTTACTTAGCCTTGGCGCTGCTGGTGAAAAAGCGCTATACGAAACAGGAAAACAATTCGGGGCCGAATTAATGCAACAACATATGCAACGTTTAAATGTGAGTGAAGATGCTTTAACAGTAGAGCAAAAAGTTCAAATTGCAAAAGAAGCTTTCTCAACAGCCGGCTTATCACCTGCATTTGAATTAAGTGCAGATGGAACAAAAATTTTCTATGATGTACACAATTGTCCATTTAAAGAAGTTGCTGTTCATCATCCAACTGAAATTTGTAACATGCACGGAGATATGATGAAAGGCATTTTTGAAATCCTATTCCCTAACATGGAATTAACTCGACATGATAGTCTATTAGATGGATGTAAATCTTGTAATTATAAACTAACAATTTAATTTATCATATAAAAAGAAGCCAATAATAATTGGCTTCTTTTTATATGAACGAATATTTACAATAGTAAGAAAAATAAACTATAATGAAAAGAGGTTTTACTTTTTCTAGAAAAGGAGGGAAATAGCATGGATCGCATGTTTCGCGTTCTCGGCTTTTGGACTGGAATTTTCTCGGTTATGTTTTACGTAGGAGATATGCAACAGGCTGCACTACTATTTTTAGGACAAACAGGTTTCTTCGTACTTTTAAGCTATTTAAAATTAACAGAGCGTATGTATATATACGTATTCGGGGCATATTTAACTGTTTTCTTCATAGGATTTACATACTACACGACATTTTTACTTGTCCCTGGGGCTGGACATTAAAAGATGGCATTTTGCCATCTTTTTTTTAATCCCGGAATTTCCTAGTTGACTTATAGGTTTTATTACCTTATATTCTATATAACAGATTGGAATTAGGGGGAATCAACATGAATACACTGCTTGTCGGAATTAACGTTGCAGTCATGCTCATCTTAGTTGGCGTATTATATTATATGCAACGTAAGCATGTATCTTTTAATAAACGTGTATTTACCGCTTTAGGAGTCGGAATTTTATTCGGTCTTATATTACAATTCATTTATGAGCCAACTTCTAAAGTAATTATTGAATCAAATACTTGGTTTGGCTTAATTGGTAACGGTTATGTGAAATTACTTCAAATGATCGTTATGCCACTTATTTTAGTATCTATTATTTCAGCATTTACAAAATTACAGTTAACGAAAAACCTTGGTAAAATTAGTGGTCTTATTATAGGAATTTTAATTCTTACTACAGGTATCGCTGCAGCTGTCGGTATCGCTGCAAGTGCAGGATTTGATGTATCTGCAACAGGCTTGCAACAAGGTGATGCAGAATCTGCTCGTCTGAAACTAGTTGAAGAAAGATTTACTTCTATTGAAAAGACAACAATTCCAGATAAATTATTAGAGCTATTGCCTACAAATCCGTTTCTTGATTTAACAGGCGCTCGTCCAACATCAACAATTTCTGTCGTAATATTTGCAGCCTTTATCGGCATTGCCTTTATAGGTGTAAAACGAAAATATCCAGAACAAGCAGAGCTATTTAAGAAAATGCTTGATGCTGTATATGCAATCGTAATGCGTATGGTAACATTAATTTTACGCCTTACTCCATACGGCGTATTAGCTCTTATGGCAAAAACAGTTGCTGGTAGCGATATAAATGCTATTTTAAAGCTTGGTAACTTCGTGTTAGCCTCTTATGTAGCACTTATCGTAATGTTTATCATTCACTTATTATTAATTGCATTGTCTGGTTTAAATCCAATTCAATATTTGAAAAAAGTGTTCCCTGTACTAACTTTTGCATTCACATCTCGCTCTAGTGCTGGTGCGATGCCATTAAATATTGAAGCTCAAAAAGAAAAGCTTGGTATCTCCGAAGGAATTGCAAACTTCGCAGCTTCATTTGGGGTATCTATCGGACAAAACGGTTGCGCAGGTATTTATCCAGCAATGCTTGCAATGATGGTCGCTCCAACTGTAGGAATTGATCCATTACAACCACAATTTATTTTAACTTTAATCGCTGTTGTTGCTATTAGCTCATTCGGTGTTGCCGGAGTTGGTGGCGGTGCAACATTCGCAGCTTTAATCGTACTATCTACAATGAACTTACCAATCGGTATTGTTGCTCTAGTTATCTCGGTTGAGCCATTAATCGATATGGGTCGTACAGCTCTTAACGTAAGTGGTTCTATGACAGCAGGTCTTATTTCAAGTAAATGGCTTGGTGAATTAGATCAAGATACGTACAATCAAGATGATACAAAAACTGGTGAAATTGCTTCATAATGAAAAAAAGACGCTAACATACAATTGTTAGCGTCTTTTTTATTCCGTTCCCTCTTTATAAATCTTATCTTGAGAATTATCACTCCAAGTATTCTTCTAATTGCTCTTTTAACTCTTCCTCAATCTCATAACAAGATTCATCAGCGAGTTCTCCTACTTTCTTACTACCCAAAATGTTTGATTGAATTGGCATTCCTAAAAAGATTCTTTCACATTCCTAAATTGGAATATTGTGAAATTTAATCATCTCTTTTTCTTCATCTAATATAGCTATAGCAACTGTTGAATAATAACCCACCTCAAAGGGATTCTCTTTTTCTCTTGCAAATCCCATATCTAATTCCATGTTTTTTTCTATGTATAAATGCGAATACTCTTTATACAATTTAAGTGACATTCGCTCTATTTCCTTCTCCATACATTGAATGTTCTCTTTTAACTCCAACGTAAACTCCTGTTCTTTATATTTCATTTTCGCCTCCTTAAACATAGAAAAAGAGAATACAATAATATATTCTCTTTCCTCAAATATATTTCATTATCTCACAGCCCGTCCTTTTCACAAATAACCATTTTGTTCGCACCATTTATGAAATTGTCCTACGTCTACTCCAACTAACACGATATCCTTTAGCTCTACATCAATAATTTGTTCTCCAATTACAATAGCAAACTGCGATGCTAATTTTGTCTCGTTTTTCTTTACAATTCCAATTCGGTTCCGATGCGGTCCATCTTTTATATATGCTTTTTGTCCTACAATATCAAAGTTCAAGATTCTCACCTCTTTTACTGCGCTCAAATTGGAAATACGATCTCCACCTCGGAAAATTTCCTTTCATTGCACTATTTCTCTATATATATGACGAAACAATAAAAGAGTCCTTCCTTCTTTACAATTATTTTTTCTTTGTTTCATTTTTGTGATTGAAACGTAAAGTTTATAATAAAATACACTTGGAAGCGCTTTCTATGTAATTTTTTATGTTATAATATAAAAGTAGAACTTCGTAAAGAGGGTTAAAAAAATGAATACAAAAATGATTAAAAAAGTAATTGAAGCATTAAAAGTATATGGCTTTCAGGATGTATCATTCTGTGACAAAACGAGGCAATTTTTATTTCATAACGAAACCGATATTATGAGCGGCTATGCAGAAATAACATATAGTAGTCAATTTGAAAAATTCAACGTACAAATTCATCCAATTGAAACACATCACCAAGCAGAGTTACAAGAGGTTGAAAGACATATACAAGCTTGTATAAGAAAAGTGGAATATTTAAACGCACTTCTTACCGGGCAGACAAAACTAGATGATAAAATTATTATTATGTAAAAAAAGAACGTGATTGAATCACGTTCTTTTTTCATTATATGTTCATCTTTTCCTTTAGTTGTAATCCTGTAACAGATTCTAATACATCCATCGATTCTCCAAATGTCATATCAAAAATTGTATTGTCCTCTATGTACGGAAACTGTCTGAAACGCTTTTCTAACACCTTTACAGCATCTGATGTAAAGTTTGCACTATCAATGCCAAATTCTGTTTCAAGAAGAACGATCCAATCTAACACATGAAAACCTAATCCATTGACGAATGCAATAAGTTTTTCTTCTGGGTTTGAAGATAAGAATACTTGGCGTTCCATCTCACTAAAAAGTTCTTCTCCTAAGATTTCAGCTAACTCATCATCATGTTCACGTTCAACAAGTTCTTCGTAGCCGTAATCATCCACAAGCTCTTCTACTTCTTCACTATCCTGACAAAGCAATTGACTAAGAAGTGCCTCTTTCTTAAATTCACTATTTTGTACGACTTCTAAAAAGCTCGTTTCCCATCCATTTTCTAATTTCATATTATGTACTCCTTTATATACGTTTCTTATCATCACTGTACCCAAAAGATCACTTTTATAACCTTTTAGGTAGTTACTATTATTTCACATGATTCATAACATAAGATGCAAACTCAGCTACATCTCCTTCAAAAATATTTATTTCTGGCAAGTGATAGAACGTTGTTTGGAGCGGGTTTCCTGCATGATATACATATATCGTTTTCTCTAGTGCAATCGCCATTCCAAACTCTGTATGGCTCCCGTTTCCGCCATCTAATATAAGTAAAAACACATCCGCTTCTTTTACAGCATTTTTTTCTGCCTGACCAATTTCTCTTAATTGTTCTTGATTCACTGCTCTTTCGTTTTTGGTCCAATCATATGTATGGTGCCATCCTGCATGTTTCAGTTCATTTGCTACGGAACATACTAGATGTTTATTTTGGAAACCTGAGGCGATATAAAAATTCATTTATATACACTCCTTCATTATGTATCGGGAAACTCCTTTTTAGCGTTATTTGTTATAGCTATAATAAATAACAACTTCAAAAAAAATCCCCATCTTTAAAACTTATTTGCGTTTAAATGATGGGATGCTTCATGGTCTTCTTTTATTTTTTGTTTTTTATAACTTTCATCAGCTAACATTTCTAGTTCAGCTGTTATCTCTGATTTTTCAAGCTCTCTTTCTTGCGAAAATTTCCTTGAAATATAAACAATAACACTACCAACGTACAACACAAAGCATATAATAAGTGCAGTATTTTCATAGAGACTTAGCTCCAACACAGTCACTCCTAATCCATTCGTATTTTCACGCTTCATTAATTGGAATTTCCCTATTAACCCATTTGTTATCCCGCTATTTGAGGGCAGTAAACCCCCCTCCTCAAATTCCAGTGAAAGCAAAGAAGTTAGATGGAGGATGCCCCCAACTGATTAAAGTTTCACTTTATTGTAACATAAAAATATCAATTCTTGGAATCTTTCACCCTACTAAAAGAGGCATGATTGTTTCATCATGCCTCTGAAATATTTTGAATGATTGTTTTAATTGCTTCTTTTCCATTATATTTTTTTAGTGCTGTTTTATACTTCTCATTATTTTGATTCAATTCTTCGACATACTTTATAAGAGATTTTACAGTTACATCTTCTTCATATAATACGGAGGCATACCCTTGCCTTTCAAAGGACTCTGCATTTAATATTTGATCTCCACGGCTTGCAAATTTCGATAATGGAATTAAAACCATCGGCTTTTGTAATGTTAAAAATTCAAAAATTGCGTTGGAACCCGCGCGTGAAATAACAAAATCTGTTACCGCTAATATATCTGGCAGTTCTCCATGTACATATTCAAATTGTCTATATCCTTCTTTATTTTGTAAACTTTCATCAAGGTTACCTTTTCCGCAAAGGTGAACAATTTGATACTTTTTAAGAAGTTCTGGTAATGCTTCTCGAGCCGTATCATTAATTTTTTTCGCGCCCAAGCTACCTCCCATAATCGTAATAACTGGCTTTTTACGTGAAAAACCTAAAAATGCTAAACCTGTTTCTCGATTTCCCTTCAGCACTTCTTCACGTACAGGAGATCCCGTATATATTACTTTTTCTTTCGGTAAATGTTTCGCTGCTTCTTCAAATGTAACAAATATTTTCGAAGCAAAACGAAGCGCAATTTTATTTGCTAGTCCTGGCGTCATATCAGATTCATGTAATAAAACTGGTACTCTATTTAGCCATCCTCCAATTACGACTGGTACAGATACGAAACCGCCTTTTGAAAAAATCACATCTGGTTTTAGTTTTCGAATCCTTACATACGCATCCATAACACCGATACGATAAACTTAACTAAATCTATACAATTCAATCAAATTTACACGAGTTAGTGCTTCATCGTGTTCTCGCAACCCCAAAGGGACGAGGGGTATAACACTCCACACGAGGCAGTATCGTTACCTCCTATTATCAAGCATTTATTTTACCCATCTTGATAAATTTATCGCAGCATTTACATCCCTATCGTGATAGCTATTGCATGAAGCACAACGCCATTCACGAATCTTTAAACTCCACTGTCCTTCTGGTTGAACTGAATGGTCGTATTTCACTCCGCAACATGAGCAAATCTTGCTTGAAGCGAACCATTTATCAGCTTTTACATACGCAATGCCGTACTTCTCGCACTTGTATGACAAACATTGAAAGAAGAAGTTTAATTTTTGAAATGAAAATGCTTTCGATAGTTTTTTGTTTTTTAACAGGTTTGAAATAGATAAGTCTTCCACAACAATCCTCATTGGTTTGGTTTTCACCAATTTAGCTGTTGCTTGATGGATATGGTTATTTCGGATATTCATAATTTTCCTAGATAACCGCAGGTGCTCAGCTTTCGCTTTTTCATATCCAGCAGATTGAATTTTCACACCTTTTTTAAATCTCCTAGACATATCTCTTTGCGCTGACTTTTTCCTTTTCAAAAATTTTTTAACCTTGGCATCTTTGTTTATATTTCGTTCTTTCGTACCATTAGAAGCTACAAAAAGCTCTTTTAAACCAACATCCACACCAATCGACTCATCGGTTAATTCTTGTGATTCAAAGTCTTCTTGGAACCCTACACTCATCCACCAGTGACGACCGTCAAAGGTAACTCTTGGATTGGATGGTTTTTTATTCCTTGGTAGTTGTTGGCTTGTTTTCACTTCTCCAATAGACTGAATATGAACTACTTTCTTTCCTATAACCAGTCTTTCATAATTGGCATAAAATCCTTGGATTAAATCTTTTTTGGATTTATAAGAAGTGTGATAACCATTTTTGTACTTTTTGAACGAATGTTTTCTCGCCGTATCAAAATCTTTTGAAGCCTGTTTGGGAACTTGTGCGTTGATGTCATTTAACCACTCATATCTATTTCGCTTCTTGATCTTTGTAAATCGTTTCTGTAAAGCTAACTGTGAAACAGATTTTCCAAATAGCT